>CAZAWL010000301.1:0-2367 GCA_964488705.1 uncultured Sphingopyxis sp. | reverse complement strand
CGACCTGCGGACGGGCGTCCTCTCGCTGATAGCGGTGGCACCCATCGCCGTGGCGCTGCTGATCCACGCCTATCGCGCCTTGCCGGCGGCCGAAGCCAGCCTTCAGGCGCGTGCCGACGCCGCGGTTTAACGCCCATTCCAGAGCGCAACGTGCGGCGTGGCTTATGGCGTAATCGGCTCGGCCCGATCCAGCACGGCACACAGAATTCGCGCGCCGCTATTGCCCGTCGGGTCGCTGCGTTCATCATCCGCCATGGCGTGGATCACGACCGCCGCGCCATCGGCATCAAATAACGCGCCTTCCCCGTCGATGGCGCCCGCGACAGGGACCGACAGGCTGCCCCAGCCGTCCGCTGCTACGACGAGGTTGGGCAGATCGCCGGCATGCGTGCCCTGGGGGTTCAACCGTCCGTGCTGGCGCATCGCGGGGTTCCAGTGCGGACCGGCGCTGGTAAAGTCCGGGCCGCTGCACCGGCCGACGGCGTGGATGTGCGCCCCATAGGAACCGGGGGCCAGACCCGAGACGGTGATCGTCAATCGCGGCGATTCCGGGCCACTTTCCAGCCGCACGCCGCCTGACACGGTGCCATCTGCGCGACTGAGCGTGCCGTCACCCAGCAGCGCCGGGCGAAGCGGCGCGTGGGCACAGGCCGACAGCCCGAACAGGCAAGCCACCGCCCCAGCGCACATTCTTGCTGTCATCATGCCATTCCCTCCCGCAGTCGGCGTGGGTCCTGCTTATCGCCAAACGCGCGCCTGCGCCAGAGAGGGCCCGCCGCCGCTTCACCCACAATGGTTTAGCGCGGTCGCCGCTGCACAAAAGAAAGGGGCCGCGCCTGTCCGGCACGACCCCAAATATAGCGTTGATCCGCTGTCGAGCAGCGATGATCAGAATTCGCGCGCGTAGCGTTCGTTTCCGACAAAGCCCAGACCGCCCACGCCCGACCGCTTGATCAGCGCCAGCACCGAATCGACCAGCGCATATTGCGCATTGGGTTCCGGTTCCAGCTGCAGTTCGGGTGTCGGCGTAATCGTCTTCGTCTCCTCCAGATAGGAGGCGAGCTGCGAAATATTCGTCGGCGAACCATTCCACAGGATCGCACCACCAGCGGTGATAAAGATCTTGTTCTTGTCGGGTTCGATCGGCGACGGATTCGGGTTCGGTGTCGGCAGATCGATCTTCACCGCGTGGGTCTGGATCGGGATGGTGATGATGAACATGATGAGCAGCACGAGCATGACGTCGATCAACGGCGTCGTGTTCATATCTCCCATCGGCTGGTCAGCCCCGCCGCCTCCCATGCTAATAGCCATGAGACGTTCCTTTCTCTATTTCTCTCGTGCCGGGGCCTAGAGGCGACCCAGCGTTGCCGATCCGGGGGCCGGTTCGGAAATGAAGCCAATCTTCTGAAAACCGGCGAACTGCATGGTATAGATCGCACCGCCGATGCACTTGTACGGCGTGTTCACGTCACCGCGAATATGCACTTCGGGGAAATTATCCTCGGTGATATTCTCCGCACCGCCGATATCCTCGAGCAGCTCTTCCAGCTTGGTCTGGCCGCGCCGCAGCAATTCCTCGGACGTTACCGGCGTATTGCCCCAATAAACCTCGCATTGCGACGGGTTCGCCGGGTTGCCGCGGATCGACAGCAGGACGTTTTCCGGCTTTGTCGTCGTCGGTTCAAAAGCAATATCGGGCAATGTCAGGTCGACAGTTTCCAACACCACCGGGATGGTGATGAGGAAGATGATCAGCAAAACCAGCATGACGTCCACGAGGGGCGTCGTGTTGATTTCCGACATCGCCTCGACTTCGGTACCGTCGCCAGGGCCTACGCTCATTGCCATAATCTAGCATCCTGTTCTACGTCTGTGGCTGACCGCTATACGGCACAGCATCGTTCCAACTCATCCAACCGCAGCCCGCATTTGCTTCGGTTCGGGGCGGCTCCACCACCATGTGGTGCGGTAGAGCCGCCCCCCGAAAAAGAGGGCCGGAATCGCGACCGATCAGGACTTGGCCGGCGTCGCAGCAGCAGCAGGACGGGCCGGAGCGGCAGGAGCCGAAACCGCCGGACGCACCGCGCCACCCGACATCATGTTGCCGAGAACGTCGTTGGCAAAGGTCGACAGGTTGCGGGCAATCACCTTGTTGCGCGCCTGCAGCCAGTTATAGGCCATAACCGCAGGAACGGCGACGACCAGACCGACGGCGGTCATGATGAGCGCTTCACCGACCGGACCGGCGACGACGTCGATCGACGCCTGACCCGACTGGCCGATTTTCACGAGCGCGTTCAAGATGCCCCACACCGTGCCGAACAGACCGACGAACGGTGCCGTCGAACCGACGGTGGCGAGGAA
>CAZAWL010000300.1:0-2397 GCA_964488705.1 uncultured Sphingopyxis sp. | reverse complement strand
GTGCAGAACACGGGGCGGCCAGGGTCCAGGGAGGAGACACCATGCAGGTGCCATCACCGGGTCGGAAAAGGGGGGAATGCCGACGCGGTGATACTATTAATATAAGACGGCGCCGATGCCCTTTCAAGCATCGACGCCGTAATGGAATAATTTAGTTTTTTGTTGCGCGCGGGGCCGTCAATTGGTCGCCAGCGGCACTTCGTTCAGCGCTGGTGTGGCCGGCGGCGGCACTCGGCCGCTGTTCAGCTGTTCACCAAACAGATCACGCATCAGCTGCATCGAAAACAGGTGCGCATAGAGCAGAGGCAAGATGCCGTTCTGCGAAATCTTGCGCAACGTATCACCGCGCAGGTCGCGCAGCTTTTCCTCGTCGATCATCCGGAACCCGCGATAGACATAGGGCTGTTCCTGTCCGTCGACCTGAATGGCGACTTCGCCATCCATCAACACGTCGAGTTTGTTGACTTCCTCCATAAAGGCTGCGGTGCGGGCGCCAGCCTCTTCAAATTCGCGGCAGAAATTGAGGATGTCGGTGGTGGTTTGCGTCGGGTTGCCGCCATCGAATAGCGCATTGCCGTCATTGTCGGTGCCCACGCCGGGTGCCGTCGGGTCAAAGCACAGCGACAATTCGTCACTGTCGTTGCGCAGCTTGGCCAACAGGAACGGGTAACGGCGGACATAGGCAGGGACATAAACCGGTTTCACCAGCTTGCCGTCTTCGCCGACAAAGACATTGACGCCTTCGTTCAGGCCCATCAGCGCCAGCGGTACAGACTGTTCGCCGCTGGAAAATACGATCGGGAAAAACCGGCCGGCGGTCACGAATTCGTCAATGGTCACCGGGACGGCGTGATTGGTGACGAGGAACGGAGCCGTGTCCTGTGCCTTGATCTTGTAATCGGCATGCTGGCTGCTCGACAAAGGAACGAGATCGTTAAAAAACAGCGGCAGATTGGGCACGGTGGCCATGAGTAAATTCTCCAAGCGAATGTCGGCGTTTGCAGGTCGGGCTTGGGCCCCACCCCGATGTATCGCGAGCGCCTTTATTGCCAGACGCGGCGCGGCGCAAGGTTAGTCGGGAATCAGAACGCCGGGGTTCAACAATCCCGTCGGGTCCATCGCTGCCTTTATATTGCGCAACATCGCGATGCGGGCGGGGTCGCCCACTTCGCCGAGCAGGACGCGCTTGGTCCGGCCGATGCCATGTTCCGCGCTGATCGAACCGCCGAGCTGCAGGGCGATGTCGTAGGCGAGCCTACTGGCGCTGTCGCCGTGGCGGCTGATCCACGCGTCGGCATCCGCATCGCCGGGCGGGCGGATATGATAGTGGACATTGCCATCGCCCAAATGCCCGAAGGCGAGCGTGGTCACCCCGGCAAAGCCTGCTGCCAGCGCCATGTCGGCACGTTCGATAAAGGTCGGCATGGCGTGGACCGGGACGCTGATGTCATGTTGCAGGGCAGGGCCCTTGGCCCGTTCCGCCTCGGATATCGAATCGCGCAATTTCCAGAACGCGTCGGCCTCCGCCTCGCTCTTGGCGATGACCGCATCCAACAGCTGGTCGCTGCCGAGCAAGGCGGCAAGCTGTCGCGTCATCGCATCGGCCAACCCGTCGTCGGCGCTGTCGCTGACCGCCTCTACCAGCACATGCCAGGGCGCGGTCGCCGACGTCGGCGGGCGGGTGCCCGGCACATGCGCGATGACGGCGTCGAGCGCGGCCTGCGGGACCAGCTCAAACCCCTCCAGCGCATTGCCCAGCGCCGCGTCGAGTGTGCGCAGCACGCCGAGCGCGGTTGTGGGTGAGTCCAGTGTCAGCCATGCGACGCAGCGTTGCGCGATGTCGGGGACCAGCCGCAATGCGACGCCGGTGACGATGCCGAACACCCCCTCTGCGCCAATGAAAATCTGTTTCGGGTCGGGTCCCTGATTATCCTTGGCCAGCGGCGTCATCATATCCAGCACTGCGCCATCGGGCAGGACGACCTCCAGCCCTATCGTCAGCGCACGCATGGTGCCGTGGCGCAGCACCTGTGTGCCGCCGGCATTGGTCGAAACCAGTCCACCCAGGGTCGCCGAACCGCGCCCGCCCAGAGTGAGCGGAAAGCGCAGGCCGTGCGCCAGCGCTGCGTCCTGCGCATGGGCGAGGATGACGCCGGCATCGCCGGTCAGCATGCGGCCATCCACGTCAACCGTGCGGACGCGGTTCATGCGCCGCAATGACAGGATCAGCGCATCACCGCCCCCGTCCGGCGTGGCCCCGGCACATTGGCCGCTGTTGCCGCCCTGCAGTGTGAGCTTCGCGCCTGCGTCCGCGCTCAGGCGGACCACCGCCTGCACTTCCGCCGTCGATGCGGGCGAAAGCAAGGCTGCGGCCCGGCCATGCACACGGCCGCGCCA
>CAZAWL010000299.1:0-2410 GCA_964488705.1 uncultured Sphingopyxis sp. | reverse complement strand
GGAGAGTCCACGGTCAAGGTCTGCATGGTGCCGCCATGGATGTGATACGTCAGGTGGCAGTGGAAGGCCCAGTCGCCGGGCTCGTTGGCGGTGAGATCAAATTGCGCGCTGGCGCCGGGCTGCACGATGACGACGTTCTTGCGCGGCTGATGCGCAGCGCTTTCACCGTTGACCAATTCGAAGAACATGCCGTGCAGGTGGATGGGGTGCGCCATCATCGTGTTGTTGATGAGCTTCACCCGCACCCGCTCGTTCCAGGCAAAGCGGATCGGTACATCGCTGACGGCCGAATACATCCGCCCGTCGAATGACCACATGTAGCGTTCCATGTTGCCGGTGAGGTGGAGTTCGAGCAGCCGCGAAGGCTCGCGCGTGTCGCGGTTGGCCTCAAGCGCGGTGAGCATCCGGTAATTGAGCACCCGGTGCGGCACATCGCGCAGGCCAAGCCCGGGATCGCCCATTTTGTCGACCGGCGCCATCGACACCATGTCCACGCCGGGGCCGACTGCGACATCGGGCGGCAGCAGCGTGGTGTCGCGCATCTTCATCCCGTCCATGCTCATGTCGTCCATCGCCATGCCCGCCATTGCGCTATCGGCGGCGTCAGCAGGTACGGCCGGATCGCCATGGCCCATGGCGGCGTGGTCCATTTCGACTGCTGCAGCATCTGCGGCGGCGCCGCCATGATCCATCATGCTGTGGTCCATGCCATCGGAGCCGTGGTTCATGCCCATGTCGCCCATGGTCAACAGCGGCGGATCGCGCAGCGCTGGCACCGCCGCGCGCGCACCGGGGCGGCTCGCCAGCATCGCCAGCGCCATGCCTGATCGGTCCATCGATTCGCCCACGATGGCATAGGCATCAGCATCACCGGGCGTGACGATCACGTCATAGATTTCAGCCGTGCCGATCTGGAATTCGTCGACCTCAACGGGGCGCACATTCTGGCCATCGGCAGCAATGATCGTCATCGGCAGGCCGGGAATGCGAACATTGAAGAAACTCTGCGCCGATCCATTGATGATGCGCAGCCGCACGCGTTCTCCGGCGCGGAACAGATATTCCATCCCCTCGGTTGGGCCGCGCCCGTTGGCGAGGAAGGTGTAGGTCGGCGCGCCAATATCCATGATATCGGTCGGCATCATCCGCATTTCGGCCCACATCCGCCGTTCTTCGCCCGACATCGGATATTGGTCGGTCCAGGCGCTCAGCTGCCGATTGAAATAGCCTTCGCCCGTGCGCAACCGGCTCATGATGAAATGCGGGTCGAGCACGGTGAAGTCGCTCAGCAGCAGGATGTAATCGCGATCAAACTCAACCGGTTCTGCACCGGCGGGATCAATGATCATCGGGCCGTAATGGCCGGACTGCTCCTGTAGACCCGAATGGCTGTGATACCAATAGGTGCCCGACTGGCGGATGGGGAACTCATAGGTGAAGGTCTGGCCCGGTTTGATACCGGGAAAACTGATGCCGGGCACCCCATCCATGTGAAACGGCAAAAGGAAGCCGTGCCAGTGCACCGATGTGTCGGTCTCCAGGTTATTGGTGACATTCAGGCGGACATTCTGCCCTTCGCGCAGCCGGATCAGCGGCCCGGGGACACTGCCATTGACGGCAATGCCCGGGCCGCGACGTCCTTCGACAATGCGATGGCCGCTGCCGACGGTCAGGTCGATGACATCGCCGCTCAGTTCGCCAAAGCCTGCAGGAATGCGCGGGCCGCCGCGCCCATGGCTGCCGCCCCGATGCATGCTGTGCCCCTGCGCCCAGGCTGGCATGGCAGCGAAGGCGGATCCTGCGCCAAGGGCGGCGATCAGGTGACGTCGTGTAAGGTTCGGACTGTTCATACGCTTCTATACGCGCCCGTCCGGACCACCCCTCACAATGCCCACCAATTTTTGACGCGCGCGAGAAAGCCGCGTCTCGACCGCCTTGACACTGATGCCCAGCGTCATTGCTGTCTCCTGCTGGCTCAGCCCCTCGACCGTGCACAGAATCAACACGTCTTTCAGCCTGGCAGGAAGCTCGGCAATCGCACGGGCGGTCGCGGCGAGCTCGGCGCGGTCTGCCGCAAGTGTTTCCGCCGAAGGCGCATCATCAGCGATCCAGTCCGCCGTGTGCTCGGGCATCGGCAGACCGATGAACCGCCTGACCGCGCGGCGACGACCCCAGTCGCGACATTTGTTGAGCGTGATGGCGCTGATCCAGGCCTTGAATGGTCTCTCGGGATCATAGCGGTTCAGCGCAGCAAACGCGGCAACAAACGCTTCCTGCGCAATATCGAAGGCTTCCTCGGGATCGCCCGTCGCCGAGCGCGCAAGCCGGTACACGGTCTCACGGTAGCGCTCGACCAGCGCACGTTGCGCGCTGGACCCGCCAGCCCGTGCGTTACGTATGAGCGCCGCAT
>CAZAWL010000298.1:0-2418 GCA_964488705.1 uncultured Sphingopyxis sp. | reverse complement strand
TGCATCGTCCCACTCGCCGAGTGCGATCAGGTGGTCACGCAACCGGTTGACGGGGTCGCCCAGCGGCCAGGCGGCATATTCTTCTCTCGCCCGATACGCGCCGGGATCGTCCGACGTGCTGTGCCCCTCCGCACGATAGGTAAAATGTTCGATCAATGTCGGGCCGTTATTCGTCCGAGCCCGATCCGCCGCCCATTGGGTCGCCGCATAGACCGCCAGTGGATCATTGCCGTCGATGCGCAAGCCCGCAATGCCATAGCCGACCGCGCGCGCCGCAAAGGTTGTCCGCTCGCCGCCGGCAAAACCGGAAAAGCTCGAAATGGCCCACTGGTTGTTGACCACATTCATGATGACGGGCGCATTATAGACTGCGGCAAATGTCATGGCGCTGTGAAAATCACCCTCGGCCGTTGACCCTTCGCCGCACCACACGGCGGCAATCCGGTTATCGCCCTTTGCGGCACTCGCCATGGCCCAACCGACGGCCTGCGGATATTGCGTCGCCAAATTGCCCGAGATCGAGAAAAAGCCGAAGTCCTTGCTCGAATACATGATCGGCAGCTGGCGGCCCTTGAGAGGATCGGCCCGGTTGGAGTAAATCTGGTTCATCATGTCGATGATGGGATAGTCCCTGGCAATCAGGATCCCCTGCTGCCGGTAACTGGGAAAACACATGTCATCGCGCGCGAGGGCCATGGTCGCGCCGATCGAGACCGCTTCCTCGCCCGTCGACTTCATGTAAAAACTCGTCTTGCCCTGGCGCTGCGCACGGAACATGCGGTCGTCGAATGCCCGCAACAGCAGCATGTAGCGCAACATGGCGCGCAGCCGGTCTGCCGACAGACGCGGGTCCCACGGCCCGACAGCACGATCATCATCATCCAGCACGCGCACCAGGCCATACACATGCCCCGCCATGTCGATCGGCTTTGCATCAACATCGGGTCGCGGCATCGCGCCTGCCGGCGGCACTTCGATATCGGAAAAGTCGGGCGTATCGCCGGGCCGAAACCGCGGTTCCGGAACGTGCAGCGACAATGTCGGCAGGTTGCCTTTGCGGCGCGTATGCGCATCTGGCACGAGCAAATCTCCCCTCAACGTGTCGCAAATATTATTACGCAATAATATTATTATATTTCAAGCACGGATGCAAGCCGCCACCCAGCCCCCGCAATGGCTCAAACGGCAACGGGCGCGCTGATATGGGCCTGCGGCGCATAGTCATTCACAACAAAATCATCGATCGCATAGTCAAATATGGACGCGGGCGTGCGCGCCAGCGTCAGGCGCGGCTCACCCGCAGGCGTTCGTGCCAGCTGCGTCTCGACCAGATCGGCATGGTTGGAATAGAGGTGGACATCGCCGCCGCTCCAGATCAGCTGCTGCGCCGTCAGCCCGGTTTGCTGCGCCACCATGTTGGTCAGCATCGCCGCTGCGAACAGGTTGAACGGCAGGCCCAACGCAACGTCGCATGACCGTTGGAACAACATGCAGGAAAGACCACCAGCCGACGTCACATGAAATTGATAGGTCATGTGGCAGGGCGGCAGGGCCATGCCGTCGAGCTCTGCGACATTCCAGCCGGTGAATATGTGGCGGCGCGAGGCGGGGTTATGGCGCAGCGACTGGACCAATGCAGCAATCTGGTCGATCCCCTCGACATCGCGCACAAAACGCCCATCGGGCTGTTCGTCATAGCGCGGCCAGTGCCGCCATTGGGCGCCATAAACGGGCCCCAAATCCCCCCATTTCGCGGCAAAAGCCGCGTCCTCGACAATCCGCTGCTCAAAGGCGTCGCGGCTCAGGGCGTCGCCGGTGGTGCGACGGTAATGGTCCAACGGCCAATCGGTCCAGATGTGCACATTTTGGGCCACCAGGGGGCGGATGTTGCGCTCACCGGCGATGAACCACAGCATCTCCCGCGCGGCGACCTTCCAGTATACGCGCTTGGTCGTCAGCAGCGGCACCCGCCCGTCACGCAGGTCGAATCGCAGCGTTTCACCGAACAGGCTGCGGGTGCCGACACCGGTGCGATCCATGCGCGCGTCACCCTCGGTCCAGATGCGGCGCATCAGGTCTAGATACTGCCATTCATAATGCGGACTGTCGGCGCCGGTCATGCCGCACCATAGCCATGACGAAGCACCGATAACAAGCGCCTCGGCATAGCGCCAATTTGGCGCCAGAAGCGATTGTGTCGCGCTTGTCCAGTCGCCGGGCATGACGCCATATCGCCCGATGAGTCTGACCATCCCGGCCCGGTCCATGCCGCCCGGTTTCGTTCCGGTTGCCGACACAGCGCCCGCCGCCCTGCCCTCTGTCGCGCCCACAGAAAGGGCAGTGTCGCCATGGCTGGACCTGTTCGGGCCATTTATCTGCAATATCGACCATGAACGGCTGCTCGTCGCCGGGATGGAT
>CAZAWL010000297.1:0-2427 GCA_964488705.1 uncultured Sphingopyxis sp. | reverse complement strand
CCCCTATGGCCTGTCGAAATTGATGACGGAGGGGATGCTGCGTGACGTGGCGGCCGCCCACGAGATCAACTTTTGCGCATTGCGCTATTTCAACGTCGCCGGGGCGGACCCGAAGGGGCGCAGCGGGCAATCCACCGCCGGCGCAACGCACCTTATCAAGGTCGCCGTCGAAGCCGCGACGGGCAAGCGCGACCATGTCGCGATTTTCGGTGACGATTTCGACACGCCAGACGGCACGGGCGTACGGGACTATATCCACGTCGCGGACCTGGCGGCGGCACATGTCAAGGCGCTGGAGCTGTTGATTGCCCGGCCGGACGAGAATCACTTCATGAATTGCGGCTATGGCCGCGGTTATTCGGTGCGCGAGGTTTGCGACGCAGTCGACCGCGTGACCAACATGCAGATTGTGCGAAGGCTGGAGGGCCGACGCGCTGGCGACCCTGACGCCTTGGTTGCCGACAATCGTCGAATATTGGCAACGCTGGACTGGACGCCCGCTCACGACGACCTGGACCGGATCGTCGCGGATGCACTGGCGTGGGAACGGGCCTTGACCGAACGCGGTCACTGACCGGCTGGACGGTACGCTGGCGGAGAGGGTGGGATTCGAACCCACGGTGAGCTCGCGCCCACGCCGCATTTCGAGTGCGGTGCTTTCGACCTCTCAGCCACCTCTCCGCAGCATTGCCCGCGGTGCATGGTCATGCCCGCCGGGGTCGGTGGCGGGCCTTTAGCCAATGATGCGGCGCTTGCCAAGCAACAGTTCGCCGACTGCGTCCACTCGGCGCAATCGCCGCCCGGCGATGCTTGTTTCCTGAAGGAATTGGCCTACATCAGATTGATGATGAGAAATTCGTCCCAAAGTCATTCCGCATCAACCGGCAAACCCGACATGCCGGTCGTTGCGCAGGCAAAATTTCCGATCGGCGCCGTCGTCCGACACCGTTTGTTCGATTTTCGCGGTGTGGTGTTCGACATCGACCCCGTGTTCGGCAACAGCGATGAGTGGTACGAAGCAATCCCGGCCGAGATCAGGCCCGCAAAGGACCAGCCCTTTTATCACTTGTTCGCCGAAAATGATGACAGCAGCTATGTCGCCTATGTCAGCCAGCAAAATCTGGTGAGTGACGGTGCCGCCGGTCCGGTCGATCATCCGGCGATTGCCGCGATGTTTCAAGAATATCGCAATGGCGCCTATCAGCTAAAGTCGACGCACCGCCACTAGACCGTGTTCTTGCGCGATTTGTGCGTTGCACGCATTCTGCCCCCCGGGCCGTTCGGTGTTCCCACCTCACTCGAAATCGCTCTGACCGGCAGCGACGTCCGATCAGGGTTTCAGCTTCCATCCACTGCGCAGGACGAGGTAGCAACAGGTCCCCAGCGCCACGTTGACACCGGCGAGGACGAGGATGCCAAAGCCGACCGGCGAGTCCGCTTGGCCGATGAAGCCATAACGAAATCCGGAAATGACGTAGAAAAACGGATTGGCGTGGCTGATCGCCGCAAAGACGGGGCTGAGCCGGTCAACAGTATAAAATGTGCCCGAGAGAAGCGCGAGCGGCGCAACCACAAAGTTGGTGATCGCCGCTGCATGGTCAAATTTCTCGGCCCAGATACTGGTCAGCACGCCAAGGAAGCCGAGCATCGCGGCGCCCAGCAATCCGAATGCGACCACGGCCCACAGGTGCGCGGGCCATACCGACACGCCTGGCCAAGCCAGCAACACCAGCCACAGCGCCGCGCCAACGCACACTGCCCGCGTAACCGCTGCGCCCACCATCGCGATCAGCAACTCCAGTTCGGAGAGCGGCCGCATCAGATAGTCGACGATCGTCCCCTGGATTTTTCCGACCAGCAGCGAAAAGGACGAATTGGCAAAACTGTTCTGGATCATCGCCATGGCGATCAACCCCGGAGCAAGGAAATCGGCAAAGGGCACACCCAGGACCGTGGCTCGCCGGCTACCCAGAGCAACGGTAAAGATGATCAAAAACAGCAGTGTCGTGACCGCAGGGGCCCATATCGTTTGGGTCTGCACCTTGAAAAACCGGCGCACTTCCTTCACATATAGAGCCCATAATCCAGCCCAATTGACGTTGTGGATGACCGGAAGGCCCGGCGCGGTAAAGTTCCGGGCCCCGGCAACGTCCGACGTCGCGGCGCTACTGTGCAAATTGGACTGGTCGTGCATGGGCAAATCGCCTATCGGCTTCGCGCACTGCACGCAAGAACAAGCCGGATCGCGGCCAGCCTTGCGACCAATAAAGAAAGTGTCGGCATTTTATGTCATGGACTGATGAGCGGATCGAAACGTTAAAGCGGCTGTGGGAGCAAGGGCTGACCGCAAGCCAGATTGCCGACGAACTGGGCGGCGTCAGCCGCAACGCCGTGATTGGCAAGGCACATCGGCTCGACCTCAAGTCT
>CAZAWL010000296.1:0-2441 GCA_964488705.1 uncultured Sphingopyxis sp. | reverse complement strand
CTCCCGGGCTGATTTTCATAGCTTGTCTCGGCATCGAGATCGAGCTGGATCCACTGCACGATACCATTGACAGGGCCGGGCCGGGCCAGCAACTCGACCGCACCGGTTGCTGGCTTGATCGCGGCCGCGCAGGCAAAATCAAACGCGAACAGGTCTGCCCCTGCCCCACACAAGCGGAGCCTTTGGGCATTGACCGGGACGGTGTGATAAGGTGCTGCCAACATATTGAACGGCGACAGGTCGAAACCGCTGACAACGCCCATGCGCCGCGATTCCAGCATCGTGTCGAACGCCGGCGCTATGCGAATGCGCCCTTTGGCGGGGATCACAACCGGCTCCGGCCCTGTCAGGCGCCCGATGACGTCGGCATGGGCCGCAACAGCGCCTTCGCCCAGCAAGTCATTGCTGATGATTTCCGACACGACAATGTCGGCGGGCCGCCCCAGGTCCGCCAGCGTCACTCCGCTCGAATGGCTGTTGATGACCCGGACTTGCTGCGACAGGCCATTGGCAGCAATCACCGCTCGCGCCGCCGCTGCGACGACCGCGTCGGCTTCACAGGTGACAACCTGCGCTCCGGCGCGCGCCGCCATCATGGCGAGCAATCCGGAGCCTGTCCCAATTTCCAGCACAAGGTCGCCGGGCTTGATCGCCGCGCGCAGAGCCGTCTCATAAGCCTGATTGCGCACCAGATCGGCGACGATAGCAAAGTGCCAACGGGGCACACTGTTGCTGAGCACACTGGCGGCGTTGACACGGACCGCTTCACTATCAGGCGAAATCGCCATGGCCTCGCGGCTCAACTGACCCGCACGGTCGAGGTCTGAAATGGCAGCGAACTGACGCGCCAGCGCAAGCATTGCCTCGGGTTGGCCCGCTACGTGCGGCAACATCGCGATCAACATATCATGATGACTGGTCATGTCAGCTGCGGCGGTACAGCGGCGGGATCACGCAAGCGATTGAGCGTGGCCACGACGTCATCAAGGGCAGAATAGTCAGACGGAAAATGCAACCGCCAGGCCCGCGCACCATCGAGCGCGGCCATGAGCAGTTGTAACGACGCCACACGCTCTGCACCGCTGTCCCCATGCGGATTGAAACGGACAATCTGCGGCAAAAGGGATTCGATGGCGGCGGCACGCGTCAACCGCTCCAGCCGTATAGACGGTGTCTGCGCCGAACGGGCGAGGAACAGCATCTCGGTCAGCGGCCTGCGCCCCGCCGCTTCGCCGATTTGGGTCCACATTTTGGAGTCATAGCCGGCCATCGACCGCCACTGCGCGCCGTCCAGAGCCAGCGCCGCTTGCGAATCCGGCCAGACGCAGGCGCTGGATGACCCTGGAGCAAGCTCCACCGGCGGTCCGGGCCACAGGTTGGAAATGTCGTCACCGAACAACTGCCAACCGGGTTGGGCCGCCATTGTCGCCGCCAACGTCGATTTGCCCGCACCCGACGCGCCCATCAGCAAAAAGCCGCCGTCGGCATGCGCAACGGCAGAGGCGTGAACCGCCGTCGCACCGAACAGAATCGCCGCCCTCGGCAGGATGCGACGCACCAGCAAATCGGATGCTGACGTCGGCATTGTCGCGGCATCGCTGACAAAGTGCAGCCGCGTCCCGTCCGCAGACAGAATGAAGGAGTCGCCAAAGGCAGAGCTGAATTTCCAATCGACCCCGAGCATCGACAACACCATGCCATAGCGGCCGGGCCAGGCGTAAATTTGGGCTGCCTGCGCCGCCATCGGCACAGGACCGATCGAAAATGCGATGTCCCAGCGCGGGTCCGCAGACGGCGGGCAGGGCCGCAACCCGTCAATGCCGACCGGCGAACGGACTTTCACTCCCCCAAAATCATATAAAAACATTCGCGCCGCGTGGCACCGATAGTGAGTGGAGACAAGCAGGATTTGCTCCGCCCGCGTCGCGTCGGTAGACACCCGTCCAATGTCGCCGGAACTACGACTTATCGTGACTATGCTGGGGCAAAGATATGCCCCTGGCGGCATGCATGGCGAGCCGGCCAACGTTCGCTGGTCAGAGGTCGCTGCCGGGATAGACTATCATGGCTTGAGCGGATTGATCACGCCGCCCGCAGCAATTGCCGATACGGTCCGCGCAACAGCCGCCGCCCGGGCGGCGCAGGCTTTGCTGCTCGTCGATGCGACCGTCACCGTCGGCCGCGCCCTTGCCGCCGCAGACATACGCTATCTGGCACTCAAGGGCGTGACGCTTTCCTGCCAGCTCTATGGAAATCCGACCGCCCGCGGTGGACGCGACGTCGACATATTGGTTGAACCGGGAAAGCTGCCGCTCGCCTGTGCCATCCTCGAAAAGCTAGGCTATACGCGCCCCTCCGAAGACCGGGCAAAGGATCAGATCAACTGGCATACCGCCAAGGAAATCGGGATGGTTCACCGCGAGCGCCGGACCTTGGTCGAA
>CAZAWL010000295.1:0-2508 GCA_964488705.1 uncultured Sphingopyxis sp. | reverse complement strand
CGCTCGGTGGGCGCAGTTACGATGTTTTGATGTCGCGCTTTCCTCTGGCCGACATCCACCGCCTGTTGGACAGGGCCGCCGAGCAGTTTGATGGCCCCCCCGACCCGACCGTCAGGGATTTTCGCGCACCGCGGGCGCTGGTCGAACGCGAAATGGCATTGCTGACGCAGGCTCGACGCATCATTACACCGCATCACGGCATAGCCGCCCTGTTTCCGATGCAGGCCTTGCGCCTTGGCTGGCACCGGCCCCCGGCAAAGGCCCAGCGACAGAGGGGCGATGCTGTCGCCTTCCTCGGCCCCGCTCTCGCCCGCCAGCGGCCCGACCTTGCCCGGCGCTTTGCACTGGCGAGCGGGCGACCCTTGATTCTGCTGGGCGCAGGTTCAGCCACGTCACCCCTTTGGCACGGCCTCGACGTGACGCAACGCAGCCTTGGTGCCGGCTGGCTCGACGGCATCGGCACCATTGTCCACCCCGCCACGATGACCAGCCAACCGCGTCGCTTGCTCGAAGCGCTTGCCCACGGCGTCGAGATCGTGGCGACACCCGAATGCGGGCTGGACCCGGCGGATTACCGCCCGCTCTGACACTAGACGCCCCGAGCGCTCTTTGGCGCCCGGCGGCCAGCCTGCTGTCAAGATGACAGCAAAGTGTAACGCACGCGACAGCCACCGTTCGACTGCACATAGCAGCCAGCCTTGAAATAGGTCGATTTGCCCGGCATCACTTTCTCGACAATGCGCGATTTGGTTGGGTCCACTTTCCCCAAGGGCCGCAGAAAACATCTATTGCAACCGGTGTTAATCGTAGGCGACATCGAAGTGGCGCGCCCGCCGGCCGGATGCTATCTTTTCCCCGTCACCTGTTGGGGAGGAACAGAAAATGACTGGCGAAGCTTCACCGCATCTGTGGCGAATGGCGCATCTGCACATCATCCTTGGCCTGGCCATATTATTTCTGACGCTGCACCCGCTGCGCGACGCGCTCGATGCCCATGGGCTGGCCCTCACGCAAACGGCATCCACTTTGCAGGCCTTGAACGGCATCGGCCTGTTGCTGCTGGCCCGGCGCCCCCAAAGCCGAATAGCCGCCTGGCTGGTGACACTCGGGACGCTGGCCTTTTCATCGATGATCTATGTCATCGCCTTCACGGGCACGCACCCTTTCGATCTGGCCGTGCCGATTGGCGGCTTTGTCATGCTGGCGGGCTGGATCAAATTGGCGTTCGAGCGTCCCTAACCCGCGCCCTGCCCCGGCGAATCATTACCGGCGTTAACCATCAAAAACGCGTCCGTCCCATTGTGGGTCAGGGGTTCTAAACCTGCAATTTACGGCTTTGCGCTATCCCGGCTCGGCAGTTCGGTGGTCAGACGCACTCTGACCCACGGCTGGAAACTTTGAAATATTGGCCGGGACCCCGCTCTTATGGTGCAGACAGTACGGATTGCGCAGCAAAACGACCTCGTTCGAGCCTTTGACGCGTTGGTGGCGAATGACGGCACAGGCGCGCATCATTTCGTCCAATCCGGAAAACTGGTGCAGGGGCGCAACGCCACCCGCAATCTGGCCGACGCGGTCCATTTTTTCAGCCTGCTGCACGGCCGCCACCCGGGATTGATCGATCTGGCGGGCGCACGCAGCGTTGCCCCGCTGGAACGCCACTGGTTTGACCAGGCGGTGCCCGCCCTTGCGAAAGAGCGCGCCTATCTGGCAGCGCTAGCGGTTGGGGCCGGACCAATGCCCAGCACCGCCGGCCAGCAACAGTGCGAAGCGACGGTGTTGGCGCAGAGCCACGCAATCGACATGCTCGGCCAGTCGGAGCGGGTGGGCTGTGCCGTTGGCGCAGCCATAGCGCTGGCGCTGGACTGGCGGTCGGTGCGGACCGTGCTGGATGCGGCTGCGGCACGGCTCGACGTGCCGACCCGTCCGGCGAGCCTGCCCGACCTCCATGAGACGATGGCCTTGCTCGGCCATTATGCCGCCAGTCCGTCGATCGAGCGGGCCATGCTGTTTGGCGCACAGCAGCTGCTCGCGCAGCATCGCGGCATGTGGGATTTGCTGGCCACCCGTGAATCGGTGCGCGAAGACCAATACTGAGCCCCGGCGGCCTATCGGCCCTGCCCCCACCGCTTGCTCATGCTTGCACCACATCGCCGGCCAGCCTATGCCGCCACTTGACGTTAACGTAAGGTGGTGGCGATGCGATTCGAGGGCACAAGCAACTATGTCGCGACAGATGATCTGAAGGTCGCGGTCAACGCCGCGGTGACACTGCGCCGCCCGCTGCTGGTCAAAGGGGAACCTGGCACCGGCAAGACGGTGTTGGCGGAGGAGATCGCCAAGGCCGCCGACGCGCCATTGATCACCTGGAACGTCAAATCGTCGACCAAGGCGCAGCAGGGTCTGTATGAATATGACGCCGTCGCCCGTCTTCGCGACGGGCAATTGGGCGACGAGCGCGTCCACGACATCCGCAACTACATCAAGCGCGGCAAATTGTGGGAAGCC
>CAZAWL010000294.1:0-2513 GCA_964488705.1 uncultured Sphingopyxis sp. | reverse complement strand
TGAAAGGGTGCGGTAAGAGCGCACCGCGCCCCTGGCAACAGGGGCGGCATGGCAAGCCCCACCGGGAGCAAGACCGAATAGGAATGGCGCGGCCCTGCTTGCAGGGTCAGGGTGTGATCGTCACCCAGTCGTTCGGGTTGGTTGCTGGACCCCGTCGGCAACGGCGGGGCTAGAGGAATGGTCGCCCAACTGCGCTGCCCGGCAACGGGTATTGCGGTGGACAGAACCCGGCTTATAGGCCCTCTGACGCTATTGTGGGTGCCGCCCACGGGTTAGCGCTGTTCGCGGAAGGAATGGAGATGCGCTCCGGCTGGTACAAGACAGTGTCGTGCGTCGGCCTCCTCCTCTCGGCGTGGGCGGCCACGCCGTCGCAAGCGCAGGAGGCCGCAGATCCGGCGTGCGGGGTCGCTGTGCCCAGCGGCGATCGGGTGGCGCTGATCATCGGCAACGACAATTATGTCAATCCGCGCTGGCCGGATTTGCGCAACGCCGGGCGGGACGCTGAACAGATTTGCCAGTCGCTGACAGACATTGGCGTTTCGACGCGGGTGGTGCGTAATGCCAATGCCGCGCAGCTGCGTCAGACGCTGGAAGAGTTTTCGGCCAATGCGGCGCGTGCGCGCATGGTCATCGTCTATTTCGCGGGTCACGGATTCGAATTTGCCGGTCGCAATTACATGGTCCCCGTCGATGCCCCGGCGTCGACACGCTTTGGTGCGGTGGAGCGGGACTTTGTCAGTTTGGAAGCGCTGGCCATTACCGCGGTACCCGAAGGGGCCGTCGGCATATTTTTCGTCGATGCGTGCCGCACCGTGGACCCCGTCGTCCGGCTCGATGATAATGTGACCAGCGGGCTGCCGACATTGCCGGTCAGCGCGCTGAGCATCGACCAGGGCGCTGTCTTTTACTCAACGGCGCGGGGCCGACCGGCGCTTGACCAGGCCCCGCCCGGTTCCCTGACCAGCCCATTTGCCGCCGCACTGGTGCGTCACATGACCATCCCCGGTGTCGAAATTGCGCAGATGTTCCGCAATGTGGCGCGCGAGGTTGTTTCGACCACCACCGGGCTTGAACATGGGCCGCAATGGCCGCAGCAGCAGGTCAATCTGCTCGACAGCGTCTTTCTGGTGCCGGCGGGCGATCAGCCGGCGCGTGACCTGTCGGCGCTGGCGACCGGCGATGCCGCGGCGCGGGCCGCGTTCCGGCTGGAACAATCGGTCAGCCGCGCACCTGGTGGCCATGCGGCCACCCGCGGCGCTGTGGCGCAAGCGATTGTCCTGCCGTCGCTCGAGCGGCTGTCGGCGGAGGACGAGCCGCAATTGATCGCGGAGTTGCTGGTCGACCATGGCGCGCTAGAGATCGTGTCGCTGGCACAGAATGGCAACGTCGCCGCACAGCATCTGGCCGGCTATATGTATGCCTTTGGCGTCGGTGTGGCGCGTGATGATGCGGCGGCTCTGAGCTGGCTGGAACGATCTGCGGCCACTGGCTATGCGCCGGCACAGCTCGAGCTGGGATATTTCCTGCTCGAACGATCGCCGATGGACGGCGCTGCACGCGCGCGCGCCGAACAACTCTATCGCGCGGCTGCGGCGTCGGGATATGCCAAGGCCAAAACGCATCTGGCCCAGCGCATCGCCAGCGGGTTGTTCGGTCCACCCGACCATGCCGGGGTCCGCCGACTCTATCAGGAAGCGGCGGCTGCGGGCCATGGCGCGGCAATATTTGCGCTGGTGGGCTATGATGATCTGCGCGATGACATGATAGCGCGGCTGCAGACGATGGCGCAGAACGGCAATGTCGAGGGTGACAATTGGCTGTGCGAAGCCGCCGCCATGGAACGACGCGTCGCGGAATCGCTGCCGCATTGCGAAACTGCCGCACTGGCGGGTTATGCCGGCGCCCGTGTCATTTTTGCACGGGCATTGGCAGATGGGACAGGCACCGCAATAGATCGACCCGCAGCTATTTACTGGGCAAATCTGGCCCGCGCCCAGCCTGAACTGGGCCTGCGAGCAACTGTTATTTCCGACATCGTTTCGCCGTAGCCCCGGGCCGGGGTGTCAATCGACCAAAAGCATCGTAAGAGAGGCATATGGCGCGCGCCACACGATCGACAGGTTGGGGGTTTCCCAGATGGGGGGTGTATGGTGCCCGGCGCGAGGCCGTGCAGGTGCGCCTGTGCGACCGGCATGGCTGTAGCGAACCGGGAACCTGTCCCGCACCAAAATCCCCCAACAGCCCGGAACGCTGGATGTTCTGTCAGGATCATGCGGCGGAGTATAATCGCGGCTGGAACTATTTCGAAGGCTTGAGTGCCGAAGACGCGGCCGAACGCGAACGCAGCGAGCGCGCCACGGCGGCGGGCTATACGACATCACGCCATCAACAATGGGCGGAGCGCGGCGATGAAGGCCGCACTGCCGACGAAATGCGCGCGCTCGACATTTTCGACCTGCCTCCCGATTGCAGCATGGACGATATCCGCAAGGCGTGGCGATCGCTCGCCAAAG
>CAZAWL010000293.1:0-2519 GCA_964488705.1 uncultured Sphingopyxis sp. | reverse complement strand
GAGGATCTTGCCGCGGATGGGCAGTACGGCCTGTGTCTTGCGGTCGCGCGCCTGCTTTGCGCTGCCGCCGGCGCTGTCGCCCTCGACGATGAATAATTCGGTCCCTTGCGGTCCGTCATTGGCGCAGTCGGTCAATTTGCCGGGCAGTCGCAGCTTGCGTGCGGATGTCGCCGTCTTGCGCTTTACCTCCCGCTCCGCCTTGCGTTGCAGCCGCTCTTCCATCCGCTCGATGACGAGCGACAATAATGCGCGTCCACGCTCGACATTGGCGCTGAGGAAATGGTCGAAATGGTCGCGCACCGCCGTTTCGACCAGTCGGGTCGCCTCCACCGATGTCAGCCGGTCCTTGGTCTGGCTCTGAAACTGCGGGTCGCGGATGAAGAGCGACAACATCGATTCGCAGCCGTTGAGCACATCGTCCGACGTCAGCTGCGCGGCCTTTTTGTTGCCGACCAGATCGCCAAAGGCGCGTAAACCTTTCGTCAGGGCGGAGCGGAATCCGGCTTCATGCGTGCCGCCATCTGGGGTGGGAATGGTATTGCAATACCAGCTATAGCTGCCGTCGGACCATAATGGCCAGGCGACAGCCCATTCCACCCGGCCCATCGTCTGACCGTTCGGACCCTCCGCAAAATCCTGACTGCCGGTAAAGGGTTCGGCGGTGGCGCATTCGCGATCCCCCAATTGTTCGCGCAAATGATCCGCCAATCCGCCCGGAAACTGGAACACAGCCTCGCCGGGCGTGTCATCGCCGATCAGTTCGGGGGCACATTTCCAGCGAATTTCCACACCGGCGAACAAATAGGCTTTCGACCGTGCAAGCCGGTACAGCCGGTGCGGCTTGAGCCGCGCATGTTCGCCAAAGATTTCCGCATCGGGAACAAAGCTGATCGACGTGCCGCGCCGGTTCGGCGTTGGTCCCAGCGACTCGACAGGGCCCATCGCCTGTCCGCGCGAAAAGCGTTGGCGGAACAATTGGCGCGCCCGGGCAACCTCCACGATGGTTTCTTCCGACAGTGCATTGACGACCGATACGCCGACACCGTGCAATCCGCCCGATGTCGCGTACGCCTTGCCTTCAAATTTGCCGCCTGAGTGCAGCGTGGTCATGATGACTTCTAGCGCCGATTTCCCCGGAAATTTAGGGTGCGGATCGACCGGGATGCCGCGGCCATTGTCGACAATGGTCAGCCGGTTTCCGGCCTCCAGCGATATTTCGATTCGTGTCGCATGGCCGGCGACGGCTTCGTCCATGCTGTTGTCCAGCACCTCTGCTGCCAGATGGTGCAGGGCGCGCTCATCGGTGCCGCCGACATACATGCCCGGGCGCCTGCGGACGGGCTCCAGCCCTTCCAGCACTTCGATAGCGGCGGCATCATAATCCTGCCCACCTTTGGGCAGCGCAGCGAACAGATCATCATTCATGGATAAGGCCATAGCGGCGCAGGAGTCAGGGACGCAAGCGGCGTTGTGGCCGGTTTCGCCGTTCGGCTACGCGCGCGCCGCAAACACCGCAAAATTACCGTTGGCAGAGGCCACCAACCTGTCATTCTGCGTCAGCCTGGCATCCATATTGGCAACCCTTTTGCCCAGATGAAGCACCGTTGCGTCGCAATAGAGCGGGCCTTCGACAACGCCGACATGGTAGTTGATCTTTATGTCGATGGTGGCGCACCACCGCTCTGGAGGGAGCAACGTCGTCAGTGCGCCACCCATGGCGGTATCGGCAAGCGCATAGGCGACGCCGCCATGCGCGACCATTTGCGGGTTGAAATGGCGGTCGGGCACGATGTCGATCATCATGCGGCATCGCCCCTCGGCGCGATCCATCATCGCAATGCCCAGCAGTTCGGCAAAGCCGAAGCCGAGACCTCGAAAATCCTCCACCGCTACCGGCGTCAGCGTACGCGCGGACCACCAAAGGGCGGCGGCGGTGGCGGACGGCGTGTTCCCCGCGGCAGCTGCGCCTGAAACGCCCTGCCGCAATGTTCGACGCAATAGGGGTATCCCGGGTTCACCGGCGCACCACAAAAATGGAAATCCGCCTCACCGGGGTGTCCCATCGGCCACCGGCAAATGCGTTCATTCAGGTCGAGCAAGCTGGTCTTGTCGGCGATGTCCGGATTGGGCTTTGCCGGAACCCGCCGCCGCGCCGGAGCAGGCGGAATCGGCGCCTGCTGATCGCCCCGTCCCTGGCGGATGAACCCGCCCGGGCCGATAGAAACAAGCCGGGGCCCGTCGCTCTGCGGTGTCGGTGCCGGCGGCGTGCGCGTCGGTGCCGGCAGATCGTCGGCCACGGGCGCGGCGGCAACCGGGCGCGGCTTGACCGCGGGGCGCGCCGGCGCCGAAGGGATTGGCGGTGCCGGCGGGGCGGCTTTGACGGCTGGCGCGCGGGCAGGGCGCGGCGCGGCGGCGCGGGCCGCCGGGCGGGCGGGAGCAGCGTCGGGCGACTTTACCGGGGACGGACGAGACTTGAGGTCGAGCCGATGTGCCTAGGCAATCACGGCGTTGCGGCTGAC
>CAZAWL010000292.1:0-2554 GCA_964488705.1 uncultured Sphingopyxis sp. | reverse complement strand
ACGGCATATCGAGCTCTCGCGCGACATATTCGATGACCGGCACCGGCAGCCACCCCTGCGTCTGGGTTTGCGCCCCCACCTGCCGCTGGGCGAGGTCGAGCAGCGGCATCACGGCGCTGCGTTGGCGCCCGGCGGGGTAGCGCGCTATGACCTCAGCAGCCTTGGCGGCATTCGCCTTAGTCCAGGCGAACTTGCCCCACTGCGCGCGAACCTCGGCTTCGTCGGGGAGGGTTACGTCAGCCATTGTCGTGATTCCACCAACTATGCTGTCGACACGCGAAAACGAGATAGATGGCAGGGCTGAGGAGCCGACCAAACGCCGCCAAGCCCGCCCAAGACCATTCAAGCTGCGCCAAGAGGGTAGTGAATTCGAGCATCACAAAATAGCCTTGCAACAACGCCACAGTCACAAGACCAACAGTTAGAAGCGCCGCAAATCGCTGTGCAGCTGCCCGCTTCTGCGCCTCAACTGCATCCAAGTAACTCACCGGTCGCACTCCCCGAACACGATGTCCATTGCACCGAGGATGGCGGTTGCGTCCGCCAGCATGTGGCCGCGCGCCATGAAATCCATCGCCTGCAGGTGGCTGAACGCGGTCGGCCGGATCTTGCAGCGATAGGGTTTGTTGCTGCCATCGCTGACCAGATAGACGCCAAATTCGCCCTTGGGGCTTTCGGTCGCGACATAGACTTCACCGGCGGGGACGTGAAAGCCCTCCGTGTAGAGTTTGAAGTGGTGGATCAGCGCTTCCATCGACATCTTCATCTCGCCGCGCTTGGGCGGGACGACCTTGCGGTCGAGGCTGGCCACCGGCCCCTCCGGCATGTCGCGCAGGCACTGCTTGATGATCTTTGCCGACTGATAGACTTCTTCGACCCGGACCATGAAGCGGTCATAACAGTCGCCGCGCGTCCCGACCGGCACCTCGAAATCCATCCGGTCATAAACATCATAGGGTTGTGATTTGCGCAGGTCCCATGCGATGCCCGACCCCCGCAACATCGGCCCCGAAAAGCCCCAGGCCAGCGCATCCGCCTTGCTGACGGTCGCGATATCGACATTGCGCTGTTTGAAGATGCGGTTGTCGGTAATCAGCGTCATCGCGTCACCCATCAACCGGGGCATCCGCGTCTCGACCCATTCACCGATATCGGTGAGGAGTTTCAGCGGCACGTCCTGGTGGACGCCACCGGGCCGGAAATAGGCGCTGTGCATCCGCGCACCGCTCGCCCGTTCAAAAAAGTTGAGCAGGTCTTCACGGATTTCGAACAGCCACAGCGTCGGCGTCATCGCGCCGATGTCGAGGATGTGGCTGCCGATGTTCATCATGTGGTTGCTGATGCGGGTCAGCTCGGCAAACAACACGCGCAGATATTGCGCCCGCAGCGGCACCTCCAGATCGAGCAACTTTTCGATCGCGAGCACATAGCTGTGCTCCTGCGCCAGCGGGGACGAATAATCGAGGCGGTCGAAATAGGGCAAAGCCTGCAAATAGGTCTTATGCTCTATCAGTTTCTCGGTACCGCGATGCAGCAGGCCGACATGCGGGTCGATGCGCTCGATAATTTCGCCGTCGAGTTCCATGACCATGCGCAGCACGCCATGCGCGGCGGGGTGCTGGGGTCCGAAATTGATCGTGTAGTTGGTGATTTCGCGGTCGCCGGCCGTGTCGGCATTATCGGGCGTCAGCGCGGCATAGCCCGTCGGCACCTCGACCTGATAGGTTTCAGCCATAGCTTAGCCCTCCGCCTTGGGTTTGCGTGGCTTGCGCACCGCCGGCTTTTTCGCCGGTTTTTCCGCCGGGGCCGCAGGCACTGGCGCTGGCGGGGCAGCGGCCTTCTCATCGCCAGGCAAGACATAGTGCGCGCCCTCCCACGGGCTCATGAAGTCGAAACTGCGAAAATCCTGCGCCAGGCTGACGGGTTCATAAACCACGCGTTTTTCGGCTTCCGAATAGCGCAGCTCGACATAGCCGGTCAGCGGGAAATCCTTGCGGAACGGGTGGCCGGCAAAGCCATAATCGGTCAGGATGCGGCGCAAGTCGGGGTGCCCCGAAAACAGCACACCATACATGTCGAACACTTCGCGCTCGAGCCAGCCAGCGCTGGGATAGACCGCCGTGACGCTGGGCACCGGCGTCGCTTCGTCGGTGGAAACGCGAATGCGCAGGCGGTGATTTTTGGTCAGGCTGAGGAGGTGGTACACCACCTCGAACCGTTCGGCGCGGTCGGGATAGTCGACCCCGGCAATTTCCATCAGCTGCTGATAATCGAGGTCGTCGCGCAAAGTCGTCAGCACCGTCGCCACCGTGTCGCGGGCGACCGTGACGCTCAGCTCGCCATGCGCCTCGACCGCGTCGATTAACGACCAGCCCATCGCCTTTTTGACGGCGCCGGCCACGCCCTTCTGACCGGCCATGACGGGTGCGGGGGAAGCCATGACGTCAGCGCTCTACCGTTCCGGTGCGGCGGATTTTTCGCTGCAACTGCATCACGCCATAGAGCAGCGCTTCGGCCGTCGGCGGGCACCCGGGCACATAGATATCCACGGGAA
>CAZAWL010000291.1:0-2574 GCA_964488705.1 uncultured Sphingopyxis sp. | reverse complement strand
CAATGGCCTAACCGATCCGTGCGATACACCGGCACCGGGCGGTACTGTAGCAACCAATTGCTTGGCTGCTGGTGTGCCGACAATCGCCAATGCCGCAGTCGAGGCAGCTTGCATGGGCTCCTCTTTCCCCATCCTGGCCGGCCAAGCCTGGGTCAACTGTTTGGCGCGAACGTCGGGCACTCCATTTGTCAGCGGCGGGAATCCGACCCTCAATGAAGAACGCGGTCGCAGCCTGACGGTCGGTGTGGTGTTTGAACCTAGTTTCTTGCCCGGCTTTAACATGACGATCGACTATTACCGCATAAGGGTGCGTGACCTGATTGCCGTGCTTGGGGCGCAAACAATCATCAACCTGTGCTATCAGAACGCATCTGGGATCAACAATCCATTTTGCACGACGGTCAATCGCGATCCGGCTACTGGTCTTTTTGTTGACCCGGCGGTCATCTCCGGTGGCGTCAACTTTGCTGCGCAGCGCACTAATGGCATCGACTTTGACGTGTCCTACCGCCGGTCGTTCGACAATGGCCACCGGATGGAAATCCGCGCCATTGCGACGCGGGTTCGTGAACTGGACAACTTCACTGATCCCACCCAGCCGCAGCTGCCGAACCGCCAGCTGTCCGAACTTGGTGACCCGAAATGGGCGGCCAACTTCTCGTTCCGCTACGATTTCGGCAATTGGGACCTGCGTTGGGATACGCGTTACATCGGGCGTCAAACGATCGGCACCTATGAAGCGCAGAACAGCTTCACCGGTCTCTGCACGGCGTTCTATGTGACGAACATTGGTTGTACGCTGAACAGCATCACGACGTTGCCGCCGTTGAATGCCGATCAGTTTGATCGCGTTTACTACCCGGACGTGTTCTATCACGACATCCGCGTGCAGTTCGACGTCAGCAACCGGTTCCGGTTCTACGCCGGGGTCAACAACCTGTTCGATCGTCAGCCGCCGCTCGGCCTGCTGGGCACCGCTGGTGGTGATCCGTTCGACAGCTTCGGTCGGAACTTCTTCTTCGGCATCCGCGCCGAACTCTGATCGAATGATCTAACCCAAAACGAAAGGCCGCTCCGTTACCGGGGCGGCCTTTTTCGTTGGGGCGATGACCTGTCGACAGCAGCGGCGATGCGGCCGACCGCCAATCAGCGCCAAACCGCGCGCCTGCTAATCAACCCAATAGCGGTCGAACCGCTGCCCTAGACCCGTCAGCAGCTCATATTGCGACAGGCCCGATACCGCCGCTGCGTCCGACAGCTCATAGGCAAGGTCGACCCAATCGCCGGCGCGGACTCCATGACCCGCCGGCAGGGCCAGAGTTACAAGATCCATCGACACGCGCCCCACAACCGGCGCTGCGGCCCCACCGACATAGGCCATGCCATGGTCGGAAAAAGCGCGGAGATAGCCGTCGGCATAACCAAGGTTGATTGTTGCGATATCGACGTCGTGCGGCGCAATCCATGTCGCATTATACCCAACGGGCTGGCCTGCAGAGATCCGACGAACCTGAAGCACTTCGGCTTGCGGGGTCGCGACCTGCCCTATGTGCCCACGCGCCTCCGTCCGCGGGACACCGCCATAAAGCGCAAGGCCCGGGCGCATCAGGTCCGCGTGATAGGCCGAACCGAGCAGCGCACCCGCACTGTTTGCGATACTCGCGCGACGACGGGCAATGCCGCCAGCCACCGATCGAAAGCAGGCGAGTTGCTGATCATTTTGCGCCACATCCACATCGGCGCTGGCGAGGTGCGTCATCAATATATCGACCGACAGCCCGGCCTGAGGCAGGCGAGAGGCATCGTCCGGGCTCAGCCCCAGGCGATTGATCCCGGTGTCGATCATCACGTCGCATGACCGACCCCCGCCCTGATCCGTCCACAAATTGACCTGCTCTAACGTATTGAGCACTGGCCTCGCCACGGCCGACAGTGCTGTGGCCATCGCCATGTCAGCGGGCCGGATGCCATGCAGAACAGAAATGGAGGCCGGGGGCGCAATGTCGGCAATGTCGGCCGCTTCCGCCCAGGTTGCCACAAAAAAATCGCGGCAGCCGGCGTTCGCCAACACCTCGACCACCTTGCGGGCACCAAGGCCATAACCATCGGCCTTGACGGCGGCACCACAGGCCGCGCTATCGCTCAGGCTCGCTATCCAGCGCCAGTTGGTCAGCAGAGCGGTGCGCGAAAGCCGAAGCCGCATCGGCCGGAAAGCGGCAGCCCGTTCGGCGCGATCATCCGTCATGGCCTATCGGGTTGTGCTTCGACCGCCGTCGATCGTGCCGGCGACCAGTTGTGCAGCGCTGGCCCATAGATATCGGGCAACACCCGGAACCGCTCCATGACGGGGCGACCGACCAGGCGCGCGCGGGCGGCATCGAGCGTGGGCTGCAGCCGCGCATTGGCCACGCGGTACCCCGGCTGCAAAAGGATCATATAATAGTCGATCATATAGGGCGATTGCTCGGCGAGACGCGCAATCCAGACATCGTCGCCCATGCACAGGGCCGCACGCAGCGCAATGCCCGTCGTCGGCGGTTGCAGCACGCCGGGGGCTGTCACAATTTCCGGTGC
>CAZAWL010000290.1:0-2579 GCA_964488705.1 uncultured Sphingopyxis sp. | reverse complement strand
CGGGCATACCGCCTCGCACGGCTTGCACGCGATGCAGCGTTCCTCGCCATTCGGGTAACGGCGCAGCGCATGTTCACCGCGGAATCGGGGCGAAAGCGGGTTCTTTTCAAACGGATAGTTGATCGTCGCCTTGGGTCTGAAGAAATAGCGCAGAGTCAGGGCGTGCGCCTTCACGAATTCCCACAGGGTGAAGGATTTGATGGTTTGAGATAGGCTCATAGCGGCGCCCCGTAACGTGTCAGCATGAGGTAGCCGCTCACCAGAAACACCCAGAATAGCGACAGCGGCAGGAAGACTTTCCAGCCCAGCCGCATTAGCTGGTCATAGCGGTAGCGCGGGACGGTCGCCTTTACCCAGCTGAAAATGAAGAAGAAAATCCAGATCTTGAGGAACAGCCAGGCCCAGCCGGGGACAATGTAGAGCGGCGCCCAGTCGATCGGCGGCAGCCACCCACCCCAAAACAGGATGGCGTTCAAGGCACACATCAGGATGACGTTGGCATATTCGCCCAGCCAGAACAGCGCAAAACTCATCGAGCTATATTCGGTCTGGTAACCGGCGACGAGCTCGCTCTCCGCCTCGGTCAGGTCAAAGGGTGCGCGCGCCGTCTCTGCCATGGCGGAGATAAGGAACACCACCGCCATGGGGAACAGCAGCGGGTTGAACCCAAAGCCGTTGAACACACCAAGGATATGACCCTGTTGCGCGCCGATAATCTCCTGCAAATTGAAACTGTCGGCGAACAGCACCACCGAAATCAGGACGAAGCCGATAGAGACTTCATAGCTGATCATCTGGGCGGCGGCGCGCAACGCGCTGAAAAACGGATATTTCGAATTGGAGGCCCAGCCCGAAATGACCACCCCGTACACACCCAGCGAGCTGATCGCGAGGATGTAGAGCAGCCCGACATTGATGTTGGCCAAAACTGCGCCCGAATTGAACGGGATGACGGCCCAGGCCATCAGCGCCACAGTAAAGGTGATGATCGGCGCGATCAGGAACAGGCCCTTATTGGCGCTCGACGGGATGATTGTTTCTTGCAGAAAGACCTTCAGCCCGTCGGCGAAACTCTGCAGCAGGCCAAAGGGGCCGACGACGTTCGGGCCACGACGCAGCGCCATCGCCGCCCAGATTTTGCGGTCGGCATAGATGATCATGGCGACGGCCAGCATCAGCGGCAACGCGATCATCAGGATGAGCGCGAGGGTCGCGACGATCCAGCCCAATTCTAGGCCGAGGAAAGTGGATTGGAGGTATTCGGTCATTCCGCCGCCTCCGCAAAACTCTCCCCATGCAGCAATTCCGCCGAACAACGCTGCATGGTGGGTGAGGCACGACAAATGGCGTTGGTCAGGTAAAAATCCTTGATCGGCGACGGGATGGGGCCCGCCGCGCTACTGTCCAGTTTCGGCAAATCCCAGCCATAGTCGGCGACGGCGCCGTCATTGCCCAGCGCAGGTACCGCGGCGACCATCGCAGCACGGCACTGCTCAAAGCTGTCAAAGTCGACCGAAACGCCGAGCACGTCGGCCAATGCGCGGAATATGCTCCAATCCTCGCGGGCGTCGCCGGGCGCAAATACCGCCTTTTCGCCGCGTTGCACCCGCCCTTCGGTGTTGACGTAGGTCCCGGTCTTTTCCGGCCAGGCAGCGGCGGGGAGGATGATGTCGGCGGCGTGCGCGCCCTTGTCGCCATGATGACCGACATAGACTTTGCACGTTGCGCCGAACTGGCTGAAATCCACCTCGTCCGCGCCGAGGAAGAAAGCGAGTTTGGGCTGTGCGGCGACGATGTCGGCAATGCCGCCCGGTTGCGCATAGCCCAGCATCAACCCGCCCATACGACTGGCGGCCATATGCACGACATTAAAGCCGTTCCAGTCAGCACGCACGAGGTTCAGCGTCTTGACGAGCTGCTGCGCGGCGCCCTGCCCACCCGGCACAGCCAACGCGCCGCCACCGACGATGACGAGCGGACGCTGCGCCTGTGCGAATGCGTCTTTGACCGCTTTCGGCAGCTTGCCGATCACCGCCGCATCATTGCCCAGCCATTGCACCGCATAGGTCAGGTCGGTTTCAGCGCCGATCGCAAACACCGGCACGCGGCGTTTCCATACCGCCTTGCGCACGCGCGTGTTGATCAGCGGCGCTTCCCATCGCAGATTGGTCCCGATCAGGAGGATGGCATCAGCCTCCTCCACCCGCGCGATGCCGGTATTGAAATTGACCGCCGACAGGCTGGTGACGTCATATTTAAGCCCGGTCTGCCGCCCTTCCAGCATGTCGGAGCCCAACGCGTTGACGAGAGTGCGCGCGGCAAACATGGTTTCACAATCGCTGATGTCACCGGCGATGGCAGCAACCGACGACCCGGCATTGACCGCCCTGATTGCGTCAAAGGCCTCCGCCCAGGTCGCGGCGACGAGCTTGCCGTCCTGACGAATCCACGGGCGGTCCAGCCGCCTTTCGATCAGACCGTCGACATGGTGGCGCGTCTTGTCATGCGCCCATTCCTCATTCACGTCGTCATTGATGCGCGGCAACACGCGCAGCACCTGTCGCCCGCGGCTGTCGATG
>CAZAWL010000289.1:0-2602 GCA_964488705.1 uncultured Sphingopyxis sp. | reverse complement strand
CATAGCGAAGCCGCGATGGACGACACGCTGTCGCCGACCGTCCGGGCACGCATGGACGGCATGCATGACTTCGTCAGGACGCTGGATGGCTGGTATCAGGATATGGTGGGGGTCCCGCCACAACGACTGGCCATGCTGATCCGGATGGGGCGCAAGATCGTGAACTTGCTGCCCAAGGGATAGCGGGATGGATGTCAGCCTGGGGGAAGATGGAATGACAGCCGCCGCATTTGACTTGCTTCGTGACTGGCAACCGGTCGCCAGCGTCGCTGGGGGGGAGGGCAATTACGCGGCCCTGTTACGGGAACAATGGAGTCTGCTGCCGGTGGCGGTCAGGCGTCGGTTTTCGCGACATTTGGCGCCTGCGGCGTCGATTGCCTATGCGGGCGAAGTGCTGGTCTGTCGTCGCAACTGGGCTGGTCGCGCGCTTGCCCAGTGCACCCGGTTGATTGGTGGTCCCTTGCCGCTCAGCAGCGATTGCGGCGTCGCGGCGCATGTCTGTGTGACCGGTGCGACGGGCGGTCGCGGTCAACACTGGACACGCCAATATGGCCGCCGCAACGCGATGCCACAAATCATCAACAGTACCAAATCCTTTGGCGGGCCAACCGGTGTGGAGGAGTATCTGGGTTATGGTTTCGGCATTGCGCTGCGGATGTATGTCGAAGACGGCGCACTGATGTTCGCCAGCGACAGCCTGTTCTGGCGCATGGGCAGGCTGCGCATACGCCTGCCGGCCTGGCTGTCCCCCGGCCGATTGACGGTCGGCCATCATGATGCGGGTGGCGGCCGCTTTGCCTTTACGCTGGACTTGACGCACCCCTGGTTCGGGGAACTGGTGCATCAGGTCGCCATGTTCACCGACCCGGCGGAGTTATAGGCGCCGTGGCACGGATCCTCATCATCGGCGGCAGCGGCGAATTTGGCCAGCGGCTGGCTCGTCGGCTGGATGCGGCGGGGCATGAAATACTGGTGGCCGGCCGGTCACTCGACCGTGCTGCGCGGCTGTGCGCACAATTGCAGAGGGCGCGACCGGTGTTGCTCGACCGCAATCAGGCCGTCGGTCTGGTGCTCGCGCGGGAGCGACCCGCGCTTGTCATCGACGCCGCAGGGCCATTTCAGGGCAGTGACTATCGGGTGGTGGAGGCATGCATCGCCATGCACATCGCCTATTGCGATATTGCCGACGGACGCAACTTTGTCGGCGGCATCGGCGTGCTTGACGCCGCTGCCCGCAGCGCCGGTGTGCCCGTCATGACCGGTGCGTCGAGCGTGCCGGCGCTGTCGGGCGCGGTGGTGCGGCATCTGGCGTCGGGCATCGATCATGTCGACGCGGTGGACATTGTCATCACCACATCGAACCGCGCGAGCGCCGGCGAATCAGTGGCGCGGGCGATCCTGAGCTATGTCGGCCGGCCGATCCGGCTTTGGGATGGTGCGCGGTGGGTCTGTGCCCATGGCTGGCAACAGATGCGCCGGTTCACCGCGCGCATGGGCACGACAGAGCCGTTGCCGGGGCGGTGGGTCGCCTTGGCCGATGTGCCCGATCTGGACGGCTTGGTTGACCGGTTGCCGGGGCGACCGGCGGTCCGATTTTTCGCCGGCACCGAACTGGCGATAGAGATGATCGCGCTCTGGCTGTTGAGCTGGCCGGTGCGGTGGGGGTGGGTGCGGTCGCTGGACCGGTTGGCCGGGTGGTTGATGCCCGTCTATCGCGCGCTGCTGCGCTTTGGCGGGGACCGGTCGGCGATGCAGGTCACGCTGTGCGGCGGTGGTGTGAAGCGGCAATGGACGTTGATCGCCGAACAGGGCCACGGTCCCGAAATTCCGACCATGGCCGCCGAATTGCTGGCGGAAGAAATATTGGCCGGGCGGTGTGCGCCGGGCGCGCGCAGTGCCGCCGACGCATTGGCTCTCGGCCAGTTTGCGCCGCTATTTGCGCGCTTTGCCATCCGGCATGAAACGACCGAGGTCGCGCAGATGCACAATGGGCGGCCCGATGCCGGACCGCCCATCGACATGCGTCACAAGGATGCCGCCTAGACCGTGACCCAGCAGCGCACAGCGCGCTGGACCGGGACGATCGGGCGTTAGCGCTTCGAAAACTGGAAGCTGCGGCGTGCCTTGGCCTTGCCGTATTTCTTGCGCTCCACGACGCGGCTGTCGCGGGTCAGGAAACCTGCGGCCTTCACCGTGCTGCGCAGCGCCGGCTCGTAACGCGTCAAAGCCTGGGCGATGCCATGCTTTACCGCGCCGGCCTGACCCGACAGGCCGCCGCCACGCACGGTAGCAACAACGTCATACTGGCCGTCGCGACCCGTGATGCCAAAGGTCTGATTGATGACCAGACGCAGCGTCGGGCGGGCGAAATAGACGGTCTGGTCGCGGCCATTGACCGTGATCTTGCCAGTGCCGGGCTTGAGCCAGACGCGGGCGATGGCATTTTTGCGGCGACCCGTGGCATAGGCGCGGCCCTGCTTGTCGATCACCTGTTCGCGCAGCGGCGCGGCGGGGGCGGCGGGCGTTTCGGTGCCAGCGGCGATATCACCAATGTCGGCGAGGGTGTTGACGGTATCGGACATTATGCACCCACCTTATTCTT
>CAZAWL010000288.1:0-2603 GCA_964488705.1 uncultured Sphingopyxis sp. | reverse complement strand
CGGCCTAATCCGGCACCTGCAAATTGGCGCGCAGGACCTCTCCGGCCAGATAGAGCGTACCGGCAATCAGCACCGGCACATCCGCCATCGGCGCGGCCATGGCGATCGCCGACTGGACATTCGGCGCCGTTGCGGCGGGTATGCCGACCGCTTCCGCCATGGCGGCCAGCGATTCCGGCTCATGATGGGCGTGGCCCGGCACCGGCACTGCAATCACTCCGGCGGCACATCGCGACAGGGCCGTGATCCAGCCACGGGCATCCTTGTTTGCCAACATGCCGACGATCATCAGATATTTGCGATGCCCCATCAGATGGTCAGCCAGCGCCTCGGCCGCAGAAACATTATGCCCGCCGTCCAATAGCACGGTGCGTCCGCGCAGCGGTGCCGTCAGCGGACCATAACCGAGCTGTTGCAGGCGCCCCGGCCAACGCGCTTCAGCTGGCGCGTTCGTCAGCGCCGCCGTCCCAACCGGCACAACCTGCTGGCTCAACAGCATCGCAATCGCCAAGGCGGCATTGGCTTGTTGGTGCGATCCGGCGAGCGACGGCAGCTGCGCATCGACCGATTTGTCATCGACGATGACGCGTAACGTGTCGCCGATGCGTGCATAATGCCAATCGGCGCCTTCGCGAACCAGCCGGGCATCGAGCGCGTGCGCGACTTCCGCGACGGCTTCACGGATGGCGAGCGGGTATGCCATGGTTACGAGCGGGCGATTGGCACGCGCGATTCCGGCCTTTTCGCGCGCTATCCCCGCCGGGTCGCTGCCCAGAAAGGCTTCATGGTCGACGCCAAGCTGGGCGATGCCGCAGACCGCGGGAAAGGGTATGACGTTGGTGGCATCGAGCCGGCCGCCAAGTCCGACCTCTATGACACAGGCATCCGCAGGCTCTTCGGCAAAGGCGAGAAAGGCTGCGGCGGTGGTCGCCTCGAAAAAACTGGGGCCAATGTCGTCGGCATGGTCCAGAACATGTGCGAGATAGTGCGCCAACCGGTCATCGTCGATCAACGTGCCGCTGATCCGGATCCGTTCGTTAAAGCGGACGAGGTGCGGGCTGGTATAACAATGGACGCGTTTCGCATCACCCTCCAACGCAGCGCGAAGCACCGCACAGACCGAACCTTTGCCATTGGTCCCGGCGACATGAAACAGGGGGGGCAGGCGGCGTTCGGGGTTGCCCAGCGCCGCCAGCAACCGCTGGATCCGATCCAGGCCGAGGATGTCGGCACCGGGCGACAGGCGCATCAACCGGTCAAGCTGGGCCTGGACGCCCGCATGGTCTGAACGCGCAAAATCGGCCATCTGCTATGTTCCAGCCAGTTCCTTGAGGCGGTGCATGGCCAGGGTCAGGCGGCGCGGGCCGGATGTGTGTAGGTCAATATCTGGGCGAGCCTGTCACGCAGATCGCGGCGGTCGACGATCATGTCGATCATGCCGTGGTCGAGCAGATATTCCGAGGTTTGAAAATCATCGGGCAATTTTTCGCGGATCGTATTCTCGATCACACGGCGCCCGGTGAAGGCGAGCGTTGCGCGCGGCTCGGCCAGGTGAATGTCGCCCAATGTCGCATAGCTGGCCATGACGCCGCCCGACGTCGGATCTGTCATGACGACGATATAGGGTAGTCCGGCCGCCTTTAACCGCGCCACACCGACCGACATTTTCGGCATCTGCATCAGCGACAGGATGCCTTCCTGCATCCGCGCGCCGCCCGATGCCGTGAAAATGATATAGGGCGCACGGTCGGCAATGGCGGCGTCGATGCCGGCAATAAATGCCTCGCCTACGGCCACGCCCATCGAGCCGCCCAAAAACGCAAAATCCTGCACGCCAATCACTGCGGGCTTGCCCAATATCGCACCGCGCGCGTTGATCAGCGCGTCGTCCTCTCCCGTGGCGGTCCGGGCAGCCTTTAGCCGGTCGACATATTTCTTTGAATCGCGAAACTTCAGCGGGTCATCCTTGACCGCAGGATTGGCGATGACGCTCCAGCTGCCTTCATCGAACAATTGCTCGAACCGCGCCGTCGGGCCGATCCGCCCATGGTGGTCGCAGCGCGGACAGACGCTCAGATTTTCCTCATATTCCTTCGTAAAGACCATCTGCGAACAGCTGCGACACTTGGTCCACAGCGTTTCGTCGGTTTCGCGCTTGGCGATGAAGGGAATGGCGTTGCGAACGCGGTTCAGCCAACTCATCAGGCAATGTCCTTGCGTGCACTTTGGATCGCGCTGGATAGCGCCCTGACATAGGCTGTTAGCGCAGGCGGCGCATTTACGCCATGTTCGGCGATGATGTCCACCAGCGCTGATCCAACCACGACGCCGTCGGCGACCCGGGCAATGTCGCGCGCCTGCTCGGGCGTGCGCACGCCGAACCCGACCGCAACGGGGATGGTCGCATGTTGCTTGATCCGCGCCACTGCCGCATCAATGCTGGCCTGCGCGGCCTGTTGCAGGCCGGTGATGCCGGCGACCGAGACATAGTAGAGGAACCCCGACGACCCGTCGAGCACGGCGGGCAGGCGGGCCGCGTCGGTGGTCGGGGTGGCGAGGCGGATCAGGCTGACCCCCGCATTGCGCAGGGCAGGGCCAAGTTC
>CAZAWL010000287.1:0-2658 GCA_964488705.1 uncultured Sphingopyxis sp. | reverse complement strand
CAGTCCGAGATCGATACACGGTTACGCAGGCCAGACCTTTGGGAGCGCCATGTCGGCGCTCGGGTCCAGCCTGCCTCTGGCGCGCGGCGAAAGAAAGAGGACGAGGCATGAACCTCCTGCAGACGATTGAAGCCGAAGAAGTCGCAAAAGCTGTTGCGGCACGGCCCATCCCCGATTTCCGTCCCGGCGATACATTGCGCGTCGGCGTGAAGGTGGTCGAAGGCGAGCGCACCCGCGTGCAGGCCTATGAAGGTGTGTGCATCGCTCGCGCCAACAAGGGCATCGGGTCGAACTTTACCGTGCGCAAAATTTCGTTCGGCGAAGGCGTCGAGCGCGTTTTCCCGCTCTATTCGCCAAATATCGACAGCATCACCGTCGTCCGCAAGGGTGCGGTGCGTCGTGCGAAACTCTATTATCTGCGCGGTCGTCGCGGCAAGTCGGCGCGTATCGCCGAACGGCGCGACCACCGTGGTGACGACGCATAAGCGTCAGGGTCAAACGACAGGCATTGGCAAAGGGTCGGGATTTCCCGGCCCTTTTCCATTTGGGCGTCGCGTGAACGCGGCGACGAGGCAAAAAGCCGTTGCATCCGGCGCGTAATCCGCCACAAGCGCCGCCATGGAAGCCCGCCCCACTCTCGCCACCGCCGATCAGCAGACATTTCGACAGGCGCAACAGGCGTACCAACAGCACCGCTATGGCGATGTCGCCAATCTGCTGCGCCCCTTGCTCGTGCGCGGCATCATCCATGCGGACCTGTTTGCGCTGCATGCCATGGCCTGCGCGCGTTCGGACCAACTGGGCGAGGCGCGACAGGCGATCAACGCCGCCGTCAACCTCGACCGCGACAATGCCCGATATTGGGTATTATTGGCGGATATCGCCGATTTGGCGGACGACCACTCGGCGCACGTGACGGCGCGTCGCCAGGTCTCGCACCTCGCCCCGGATGATGCCGATCATTGGGCGGCGCTGGGCTATGCCTTGATCAAGGCCGGCGATGATGACGGCGCACGGCCCGCGCTCGAACGCGCGATCACATTGTCGCCGGGGCACGGGCAGGCGCGGCATAACCTCGCCATGCTACTGCGCAATGCCGACGCCGGTGACGAGGCGCTGAGGGTAATTGAGCCGCTGATCGCCAGTGCGCGTGCAACCGCCGATAATCGGGCGCTGCACGCGCACCTGCTCTGCGACCGCAACGAATATGACGCAGCGGTTGACGCCTATCGAGCGATCCTGAGGGAGCATCCGGGGCATGTCGCCACGCATCAGACGCTGGCGGCATTGTTGCCTCAGCTTGGGCGGGGCGATGAGGCGATGGATGGTTATGCGGCGGCGCTGGCGGCGCAGCCCGATAGCCGCGACCTGTGGGTCAGCGCCATGGCCCAGGCGCGCGCCATGGCACGCGTTGCGCAACTGGATGATTGGTCGACCCGCGCGATGCGCCGTTTTGCTGATGATGCCGATATTGTTGCGTTGCGGGCCGACGCCATCGGCCTGGGTGGCGATGCATGGGCCGCGGCAGGGTTGCTGGAGGAACATGTTGCCGCCCGGCCGGACCATCTCGCCTCGCAGCTCGGCGCTGCTTATTGGAACCTGGTGCGCCATGAACCGGCAGCGGCAGAAGCCTATGCGGTGCGCGCGACCCATCTTGCGCCGGAGGATCAGACCGCCTGGGCTTATCTTGCGACCATCTGGCGCCTGCGGGACGACCCGCGCAGCGGCTGGCTGAACGATGTTGATCGGCTGGTCCATGCGACCGTGGTGGAACCGCCTGCGGGCTTTGCCGATCTCGGCGCGTTCATGGGCGAACTCGCCACATATCTGACGGCGCAGCACCAGACACAGGACCATCCCGCCGACCAGTCGCTGCGGTCGGGCACACAGACACGCGGACATTTGTTCCTGAAGCGCGATCCGCTGATGCATGACCTGGTGCTGGCCATCAAGGCGCAGTGCGAGAACTGGCTGGCGGGACTGGCGAGCGACGAGACGCACCCATTTCTGGCTCGCAACAGCCGACAGGTCGGCTTTGTGAACAGCTGGTCAGTGCGTTTGCGCGATAACGGATTTCACGTCAGCCACATCCACCACAAGGGCTGGCTGAGCTCCGCCTTTTATGTTGCCGTTCCGCCGGAAGTGCTGGCCGCCGACCCCGCAGCGGCTGACCCGGCCGGCGCGCTCTCGTTCGGCATTCCCGACGCGGCGATGGGGTATGATCTGCCGCCGTTGCGCGTCGAACGGCCTATCCCGGGCAAGCTGTGCCTGTTCCCCAGCTATTTGTGGCACGGCACCACGCCGTTCCACAGCGCGGAACCGCGCCTGACCGTCGCGTTCGACGCGCTGCCAATGTAAGGGGCGATGCGACCGGCCATCTGACAAGCGGCTTTATCCGACGGGTTTTTGCGCCTATGGGCGGGCGCTCTGCGGCAGCAGCGCCGCAATCATGGAGTAATCGATGGGCTATCGGGTTGTCGTAGCAGGGGCGACGGGTAATGTCGGGCGCGAGATGGTCAACATCCTCGCCGACAGGCTGTTCCCGTTTGACGAGATTGCGCTGTTGGCGTCGTCGCGTTCGGCGGGCGAAGTGATCGACCTCGGCGATACCGGCAAGACCGCACGGGTCCAGAATATCGAACATTTCGACTGGGCCGG
>CAZAWL010000286.1:0-2714 GCA_964488705.1 uncultured Sphingopyxis sp. | reverse complement strand
ACGTCGGCTGCCTCGATGCGGTGTGCGCGCGTCAGCAGCGCCAGGCGCTGCATCCCATTCTGAAGTTCGAGGACATTGCCCGGCCAGTCATGCTGGGCCAGCGCCTTCAACGCATCGGCTGATATGTCGAGCACGGGCAACCCCATCTCACCGCCCTGCTCCAGAAAATGCCGTGCGAGCATCGCAATATCGCTGCGGCGGTGGCGCAGAGGCGGCAAGTTCAACGGGATGACATTCAGCCGGTAATAAAGATCCTCCCTGAACCGCCCGTTGGCGACCAATGCGGTCAAATCTTGGTTGGTGGCGGCGAGGATCCGCACATTCGCCCTGCGGACCCGCGCAGAACCGATTGGCGAATATTCACCCGACTGCAGGACGCGCAGCAGCCGTGTTTGTGCCTCCAGCGGCATGTCGCCGATCTCGTCGAGGAACAATGTCCCGCTTGCAGCCTGTTCGAACCGCCCGGTCGATTTGGCATGCGCCCCGGTGAAGGCGCCCTTTTCATGGCCGAATAATTCGGATTCGATTAGTTCCCTGGGGATAGCGGCCATGTTGACCGCAACGAAAGGCGCGCCGTTGCGCGGGCTGCTGGCATGAATGGCCTGAGCAATGAGCTCCTTGCCCGTCCCCGATTCGCCGAGGATGAGGACCGACAGGTCGGTCGGCGCGACGCGGGCCAGCGTGCGGTAGACCAGCTGCATCGCGGGGTCGCGACCGATGATCGACAGTGAATCGCCGACAGTGAGTGAATCTTCCGGCGTGTTGGCACCCAGTTCGCGTTCATTGCCGCGCGCCAAAGCGGCTCTCAGCGCGGCCACAAGCTCGTCGAGGTCGAACGGTTTGGGCAGATAGTCAAAGGCACCCTTGGCCTCGGCATGAATTGCGGTGTCTAAAGTATTTTGCGCCGACAACACAATCAGCGGTGTGTCGGCAATCATGTGCGCACGGGCACCGTCCCACCCGTCGAGGCCATTGCCGTCGGGCAACATGACGTCTGTCACAATCGCATCAAAGGATTGTCCGGAAAGCACCGCATCACGTTCAGCGACGGTCGCTACATGACGAACACTCGCGCCCTCCCCCTCGAGCGCGACGCGCACGACGGTGGCGATTGCGGCGTCATCTTCGATCAGCAAAATTTTCGCGCCCGCGATCATGGCCTGTTCCCCATGCCGGCGTCGGGTGAAGCAACGGGCAGATGCAGACGGAAACGCGTCCACCCGCCGACACGGTCATGCTGGATGATTCCCCCCATGTCGCGCGCCAGCTTGTCGACGAGCGCAAGGCCGAGCCCCTGCCCGTCGCGCTTGCCGGTCACGAACGGGTCGAACAGCGAATCGGCAATCATCTCGGGTACGCCCGGTCCGTTGTCGGCAACGGCAATCTCGATAGGCAGGGGGCGCTGGCCGCGGCCGTCATCGGCATCCCATGACAATCCGTGGCGATAGGCGGTGGTCAGTCGGATGGCCCCGTCACCCTGATCGCCGAGCGCCTCGGCTGCGTTTTTCAACAGGTTCAGCAATATCTGCACCAAAGCGTCATGATTGCCATGGGCCAGCGGCAAGGACGGGTCAAACTCCTCGCTAATGGGTTTTTGCGCACAGAAACCCTGCTGGCTCACGACGCGCGCCTGCGCAATCGGGAGGTAGATGTTGATCGGCCCGCACACCAGCGGTGCGCCTTGGGTAAAGGCCTGCATCCCGTCGATCAGCGCGGCAATGCGGTCAACTTCGCGGACGATGAGCGCCGAAAGCGCGCCCGGCTCCGCCTGTTGCTGCGCTTTGCCGAGCAACTGCGCGGCGCCGCGTATCCCCGACAGCGGATTTTTTACTTCGTGGGCGAGCATGGCAGCAGCGGCGCCGGCTGAGCGCGCCGCCGAACCGGGCCGACGGAACGGGGTTCGGCCACCTCGCGGGACCGGGTGAATTGCCATGATGCGCCAGTCATCGTCCCCTGTGGACGGCCCCAGTGCGATATCCGCGATCATGGTTTCGTCGCCATCGCGGGCCAGGTTGACCGAAAAAGCCCAGATGCTCTTGGCCGGGCTTGCCAGCGCGGCGATCAGATCACCGCCCGGGTTCCACCGCAACGCATGCTCCACCGCATTGCCGATCAGGCCGGCACGGCTGCGGTTGAATAATTGTTCGGCGGCCTGGTTGGCATCGATGATGGTTCCGTTCGGTTCCAATACGAGTGTCGCGACGGGATGCGATTGAAACAATCGCGACAGGTCGATGGTCCCCGTGCCGCCCTGATCGCGCTGCGGCGTTTGGGGCGCAACGCTGGTCACGCCGCCACTTTGCTGAGCCATGGGGCATAAAAACGCGCAAGTGCATCCAGCACCTGCTGCGCATCCCCCAACTGGTTCACCATGTTGCGGAACTCGGCCGAGCCGTGGAGCCCGCGCGTGTACCAGCCGATATGCTTGCGCGCGATCGGCACCGCAGTCGTCGGGCCATAATGTTCGATCATCGCGCGATAATGCTCGACGATCAGATGATATTGCTCTTCGACGCTGGGATCGTCGGAAATGTCGCGACCGGTCAGTGCCTCCATCACCTGACCCAACAGCCAGGGCCGGCCATAGGCCCCGCGACCGATCATCACGCCATCCGCGCCGCTATGTTCCAGCGCGGTAATGGCGTCGTCGATACCGCAAATGTCGCCATTCACGATAACCGGTACAGAAACCGCCTGTTTGACGCGTGCGACAA
>CAZAWL010000285.1:0-2758 GCA_964488705.1 uncultured Sphingopyxis sp. | reverse complement strand
TCTACCTTGAAAGCGGCGCGCTCGACGCATGGGTCGCCTATCTGGCGCGCAAGGGCGTTATGTTCGATCAGATGCCGCGTGACGAGAGCTGGGGCTGGCGCGAGGCGCGCCTGACCGACCCGGCGGGCAATATTCTGTGCCTCTATCAGGCGGCGGAATATCGACGCTATCCGCCATGGCGGCTATGATCATCGGCGTTGATGAGGCGGGGCGGGGGCCGCTAGCCGGACCCGTGGTCGCGGCGGCGGTCATTTTGTGCGACGGGGGCATCGCCGGGCTGGATGACAGTAAAAAGCTGAGTGCAAAGCGCCGCGCGGTGCTGGAGCAAGAGATCAAGGCACGCTGTCGCTGGGCGATAGGTGAGGCCAGCGTCGCGGAAATCGACGCGATCAATATCTTGCAGGCGACGATGCTCGCCATGACGCGGGCCGTGGACGGGTTGGCCGCCGAGCCCGCCCTGGTCCTTGTCGACGGAAATCGGCTGCCCGACTGGCGCTATGCGGCCCGCGCCATCGTCGACGGCGACGCGAGCGAAGCCTGCATTTCCGCAGCGTCGATAATAGCCAAGGAATATCGTGACCGCATGATGGTCGCGGCGGACGCGCAATGGCCGCACTACGGCTTTGCGTCGCACAAAGGCTATGGCACGAAGCAGCATCTGGATGCGCTGCGCCAGCACGGGCCATCGCCCATCCACCGGATGAGCTTTGCGCCATGCCGCCAGCGAGCGATGCCGCTCTGAGTGCTTTTTCGCGCGAGCGAGTCTTTTTGGTCACACCACTAGGGGTAGAGTCCGCCGGACCGGCGCATCCCCCGCATGATGGGGTCGGACTCATTTCGTTCCTCCAGCACTGAAACGCTGTTAACCAATTCCATAAACCTCCGCTTTACCATGGCTCTTGACCCCGGAATCCCGAGGATTCAGGCTGGTATTTCTGTGTCATGTTGCGTGTCGGCCACTGCGGCCTGGCAGTGCACTGGGGGTGTTGGATGGGCGTATTGGAACGGGTTTCGACCAAGGTGCGGGCGCCGCAAGCCGGGCCGGCGCTGCCGCTCGACTCCATCATCAGGGGTGACTGCATCGCCGCCATGCGCGCGCTGCCGGCGGCGTCGATCGACATGATCTTTGCCGACCCACCCTACAACCTCCAACTCGGCGGGGACTTGTTCCGGCCCGACGGGTCGCAGGTCGATGCCGTTGATGATGATTGGGACAAGTTTGACAGCCTCGGCACCTATGATCGTTTCACCCATGCCTGGCTGGCGGAGGCGCGGCGCATCCTGAAACCGGGCGGCAGCATCTGGGTGATCGGCAGCTATCACAATATCTTTCGCGTCGGTACGGCCTTGCAGGACCAGGGATTCTGGATCCTCAACGACATCGTCTGGCGCAAGGCGAACCCCATGCCCAATTTCAAGGGTACGCGCTTTACCAACGCCCACGAAACGCTGATTTGGGCGAGCATGGGGGAGGATGCGCGCTATACCTTCAACTATCGCGCGATGAAGACGCTGAACGACGAACTGCAGATGCGGTCCGACTGGCTGATCCCCATTTGCGGTGGTCAGGAACGGCTGAAAAAGGGCGGCACCAAAGTGCACCCGACGCAAAAGCCGGAGGCGCTGCTCTATCGCGTGCTGCTGGCCTGCACCCACCCGGGCGATGTCGTGCTTGATCCCTTTTTCGGCACCGGCACAACCGGCGCGGTGGCCAAAAGGCTGGGCCGGCATTTCATCGGTTGCGAGCGCGACGAAGGCTATATCGCTGCGGCGGAGGAACGGATTGCGATGGCGCTGCCGCTCGATGAAAGTGCGGTCAAAACCATGATGGCACCCCGCGCGGCGACGCGGGTGGCCTTTGGCGCGCTCGTCGAATGCGGCATGATCACGCCCGGCACCATCCTGTGCGATGCAAAGCGTCGCTGGCGGGCGCTGGTGCGGGCCGATGGCTCGCTCGATTGTGACGGCACGAGCGGTTCGATTCACAAGGTCGGGGCGACATTGCAGGGCGCGCCGAGCTGCAACGGCTGGACATTCTGGCACGTTGATGACGGAAACAGCCTGCGCGTCATCGACGCGGTGCGGCAGGACTGGCTGCTCGCCAACGAGGCGTGATGTTTACCCCACTGACCCAGGCTGATCTCGCTACCGCGTCGGCGCAGGCACGCATCTATTGCCAGCCGGCCTGTCTGGTCGAACGGCCGCACGGGCTGGACGGCCAGGTCGCCCGCATTGCCAGCAGCATGATCTGGTTTGCTGCCTGGCAGGTCGCGGTGCGCGAACCCGGTGAAAAGGCGAAAGAGGCGCTGGTCCCGGTGGATCGCCTCGCCGACTGGCTGGCTGCGGCACCGACGCACCTCGCCGAACGCGCGGCGCGGCAAATTGCTGCCGTCGCGGCGCCGCGTGCGCCGATCATCATGGGCGACCGGACGATCCGCTTTAACGACCCACAAATCATGGGCATCGTCAATTGCGCTCCCGATAGCCTGTCGGGCGCGGTGACCGGACAACCGGATGTCGCGGCAGCACGCGGGGTCGATATGGCAGCCGCCGGGGCGGCTATCATCGACGTTGGCGGTGAATCCACCCGCCCGGGCGCGAGCCTGGTGTGGGAGGGCGACGAAATCGGGCGCGTCGTTCCGGTGGTGGAGCGACTGGCGCAATCGGGCATGGCGGTGTCGATCGACAGCCGCAAGGCGGCAGTGATGGAGGCGGCATTGGCCGCAGGTGCGCGCATGATCAACGATGTCGGCGCGCT
>CAZAWL010000284.1:1161-2790 GCA_964488705.1 uncultured Sphingopyxis sp. | reverse complement strand
ACCTTCTGCGGCGGCCGCACCAACCCGTCGCCCGGTGGCGACCGACCCGGTAAAGGCGATGTAATCAACCAGCGGCACCATCGCCGCGCCGGTCGCGCCATCCCCTTCGACGATGCATAACACGTCGTGCAGTTGCGGCACCTGCGCCACCGCCGCCATCAATGGGCGGATGAAACGCGGCGTCACCTCTGACGGTTTGACCAACACCGCACAGCCCGCCATCAATGCGGGAATCGCGTCGATCAAAGCCAGGGTCAGCGGAAAGTTCCACGGGCTGATCACCCCGACCAGCGGGTAAGGAACCAGCCGGGTCGTCGCGCGGATGGTCGGCTGGCTGGTCGGCCGGTCGGCTGTCGCAGCGGCGGCGATCAATGCGGCGCTGTTGGCGGCCCAGCGTTCGATCAATCCGCCGATGCCGATCACTTCAACCTCGGAAATTGTGGCCCGGCCGGTATCGGTAATCAGCGCATCCGTGATCGCGGCGCGATGCGCCACAATTGCCGCGGCCAACGCCCGCAGCGCCGCTGCCCGCTCTGCAATGTCGCGCGCGGCCCAGCCGCTCTGCGCGCTGCGCATCCGCTGCGCGAGGCCGCCGAGCGCCGCAACGTCGAGCGGTTCGATGCTGTAATCATCGCGTCCCGTGCGCGGATTGCGGACCTTCATGGCGTACCCTGCCCAGCGACCGCTGCCGGGTTTTGCGCGGCCCAATGCGATACAATCTCGCCCCCCGTGGCAAACCAGCCGCCCGCGTGCACAAGGTCGGCCAACATGCCGTCGAGCGCCGACATGCGATAGGGCAGTCCCATGATATAGGGCGTCAGGTGGATGGGTAACATGCGCCCGCCGTGGCGACGCGCCTCACCCGACAGCCAGTCAAAAGCATCACGCATCGACTGCGCAAAACTGTCTGCCGATTGCTGTTGCACGGTGATGATCTGACGGTCCGACAATTCATGGTTGAGCGGCAGGTTGATAAGGCCGTTGGTGAACCGATAGGGCAGTTCATCATTCACCCAGTCGCAGCAATAGCTGACCCCGGCGTCGCGCAACAGGTCGGGCGTCCGCCAGCTTTGCGACCGGGCGATCGACAGCCAGCCTTCGGGACGGCGGCCCGTCGCATCGGCGAGCTGGGTGAGCGACTGGCTGATAATCTGTCGCTCGACATCCTCTTCCATCCCGCTCGCGATCGCGGCATTCATGTCGGTGGCATGGGCGATAATCTCATGGCCCGCGCTGACGATATCGGCGATGAGGCGCGGGTATCGCATTGCGATCGCTGCGTTGGTTGCAAAGCTGGCGCGGATGCCGTGCCGCGCAAAGGCATCGAGCAAACGATAGACGCCCACCCGGTTGCCATAGTCGCGGGCCGTATAATGGCGAAAATCGGGATAGGCCGTCTGCATGTGCCCCGGCGCGCGAAATGGCGCGTCATTGGGCGTGATCGGAAACCATTCGAGGCTGACACACAGCCACACTGCGACCCCCGCAGAGCCCGGCCACTGCACCGGCGCGCGTTGATGCATCGCAGACCAGTCGTACAGGCCGTGGTCATAGCCGTGCCGCCGTTGCGGATAGTCGAGATAGGCCGCATCGAGCGTCATGGCTGAGCGCGCCCCTGTTGCGCGCGCC
>CAZAWL010000284.1:0-1061 GCA_964488705.1 uncultured Sphingopyxis sp. | reverse complement strand
AAGGGGCCGATGCGGTGCGGCTGACCGATCAGATAGGCGTGCAGCGGGATGCACATGACCGTCGCACTGCCGCTCTCTTCCGCTTCCTGCGCCAACCGTTCGAACTGCCGGATCAATGTGTCGGCATAGTCGCGCGGGCTCATATTATAGACGAAAAAGCCGTAATGGTCGTTGACCTCGAGGCTGTAGGGAATGGAGACGAGGCTGCCGCTGCGCGTCTTTACCGGCTGCACCTGGTCGTCATGATAAAGGTCGCAGGTATAGTCGAGCCCATATTCGGCGATGAGGTCGAGCGTGCGCGGCGTATGCGTCAACGCCGGCGCCAGCCAGCCGCGAATGGTCTGGCCAGTCGCGTCCCGCACCGTCCGGATCGAATCCTCTATGATCGCGCGTTCCTGCGCCTCCGACATGCCATAGGCATAGCGGGTGTTATAAATGCCGTGGCTGAAAAACTCCCACCCGCGGGCGTTGGCGTCGGCGACCACTTCGGGGTGGTGCTGACACAGCGCGACCGACAGCGACACCGAACCGGGAAAGCCATGTTCGGCCATCACATCCGCCATGCGCCAGTGCGACACCCGGTTGCTATGGTCGCGGTGGCTGTACCCGACGACATCGGGGTGGGGCCGCGTCCATGCCCGCCGCTGCGGGTGGGCGGGCGGATCAATCTCATAATATTCGAGGTTGGGTGCAACCCATACTGCAACCCGTTTGCCCCCCGGCCAGGTCAGCGCCGGCCGGCCGCGATAGGGCGCATAGTCGTACAGACCGGGATCAGGCGCCCCTTCGTCCATCAACGCGCCTCCAGCCAATCGACCACAGCTTGCACCGGCTCGACATCGGCATATTTCAGCTGCAGGTCGGTCAGGTTCGCGAAATGATAGCTTTCATGCTTGTCCGCACAGGTTTCGATAGGAACGATCGTGCGATAGCCATGGCTCAACGCATCGACCGCCGTCGCCCGGACACAGCCCGATGTGCTGCCGCCGGTCACGACCACCGTATCCACCTTGTGCCAGGTCAGATAACTGGCAAGCGGCGTTTCAAAAAAGGCGGACGGC
>CAZAWL010000283.1:0-2801 GCA_964488705.1 uncultured Sphingopyxis sp. | reverse complement strand
TCACGGACCCAGCGCTGCGCTGCGGCAAAGCCGATATTGGTGGCCAGCGACGTTTTGGCCATGCCCGGCCGACCGCCCAATATGATGAGGTCGGACGGGTGCAAACCGCCAATTTTGGCGTTGACGCTGTCGAGTCCCGTGGTGATGCCCGACAAATGGCCGCCGCTGTTCAGCGCCTTTTGCACATTGGCGACGGCGACTGTCGCGGCCTGTGTCAGCGTCCGCGCCTGCCCCAGTTCGGCATCGCCCCCCGCAACCCGGTACAGTGCCGATTCGGCGGCCTCGATCTGCGCGGCGGGGTCGAGCGATTTGCTGGTGTCGGTCGCCGATTCGACCAGCGACCGGCCCACCGCCACCAATTCCCTGAGCAGCGCCAGTTCGTGAATTTGGCGGGCAAAGTCGCGCGCGCCGATCAGGCTCGCAGCAGACCCGGTCAGCTGTGCCAGATAACCCGGCCCGCCGAGCGCACGCATCGCGTCATCGGTCTCGAAATAGGGTTTGAGCGTGACCGGGCTGGCCAACAGGTTGTTGCCCGTAACATATTGTATACGTTCAAATATCCGGCCATGTAGCGGTTCAAAGAAATGCTCTGCCGTCAACGGGACCGGCAAATCTTCGAGCACGCGATTGTCGATCAGACAGGCGCCGAGAAAGGCGGCCTCGGCCTCCACATTGGCGGGGAGTTGCGGGCCGCCATCCTGCCCGGTTTGGGCATTGAGTTCAAACACTGTCGCCATGCCACATTGTCGCGCAGGACGCTGTGGCGCGCAAGCGCTATGGCGACCGCCCCGCCCCGCGTGGGGGAGCAATGTGGGGAAAAAGCTGTGGATAGTTTTTCCCGCGGCCGCTGCACGCTTGCACCGGTCACAGCCATCGGCAACAAGGGCGTCAGCCATGGCCGACCCGCGCATCATAGACATTGCCCTTGACGAAGCGACCATCCTGCGGCGCAACGAGGATATTGAGCAGGAACGGCGCGTCGCCATATTCGACCTGCTCGAATCCAATTTTTTCAAACCATTGCGGCATATGGGCGATGCGGATGCCGCGCCCTATGACGGCCCGTTCCGGCTGGCATTGTCGGTCGAGGAAGGCCGGCTGATCCTCGACATAAAGCGCGCCGACGGCACCGCGCACGAGGTTATCATATTGGGCCTGGGCCGTTTTCGCCGCCCGATCCGCGAATATTTCGCGATTTGCGACAGCTATTATCAGGCGGTCCGTACATCCACTGCCAACCAGATCGAAACCGTCGATATGGCCCGCCGCGCGGTGCATAACCAGGCATCGGAAATGCTGATGGAGCGGCTCGCGGGCAAGGTGGAGGTGGATTTCGATACCGCCCGCCGCCTGTTCACGCTGATCTGCGTGCTGCACATCAAGGGATGATCGCGGTACCGCCCGTCGACGCGCCGGGTCGGCCGCGCCTGCGCCGTGCACTGCGCATGCTCGCGCTGCTGGCCCTGCTCGTTGGCGTTGCCCTGTTCGGCTGGCACCGCTGGTCCAGCGGCTGGCGGCCCGACGCCGCGCAATGGCCGGTCCAGGGGCTGGCGCTCGGGCCGCAGAATGAACCGGTCAGCTGGCCCGGCATCGCGCAGGGCCCGGCCCAGTTCGCCTATATCAGCGCGACCGACGGTGCACGCGTCGCCAACCCGAATTTTACGCGCGACCATGACGCGGCCTCGCTGCACAATATCCGCACCGGCGCCATCCACCATTATGCGATGTGCGCGTCGGCGGGCGATCAGGCGGCGGCCTTTGTCCGGCTGGTGCCCCGCGAATCCGCCGCGCTGCCGACGCTGGTGATGCTCGAACCGGACCCCGATTGCGCGCGCCAGCCGACCCGGGCGTTGCTGCTCGCCGAACTAAGCACCTTTCTGGGGCAGATCGAAACCCACATGGGCAAGGCGGCCGTGATCGCCCCCGATGATGCGATGGAGGCGCAATATGACCTGGCGCGGGCGATCAACCGTCCGCTGATGCTGCGCGCGGTGCGCAGCGAACCTGCCGCGGAGTCATCGGGCTGGGCATTGTGGCTGGCCAATGACCGGTTGCGTCTGCCGGGCGCATCGGGCAGCGTCGACTGGCTGGTGCTGAACGACCGGGGGAACGGGCCATGAGCAAAGCGGTGCTGGTGCATGCAGCGCGGGAGGCAGCGCGCAACGCCTATGCCCCCTATTCGGGCTATGGCGTCGGCGCGGCGATCCTCATCGACGGCGACATCATCGTGTCCGGCTGCAATCTCGAAAATGCGAGTTACGGGATGACCTTGTGCGCCGAAGCCGTGGCGCTGGGCACATTGAATGCCATCGGTTCGATGCACAAAATTCAGGCGATCGCCATCGCCGGCGGGCCATTGGGCGATGATGGCGCCATTCATGGCGAGGCCGTGTGTCACCCCTGTGGCCGCTGTCGTCAAATGATCAACGAAGCCGCGGCCCATGCCGACCGCGACGTCATCATCTGGTGCGCCGCGGCCGAAGGCGACGAGGTGCAGGAATTTACGATCAAGCAGTTGTTGCCCCACGGGTTCGGGCTCTAGTGGATCGTATCCGGCAAAATTTTTGCCGGAGGTCCGATCCACATTGACTTGATCCAGCAGCCTGATTCACGCAACGATGCCGGATGCGCCCGTTGCGATCAGGCTGCGGGCACCTGCCAGACAAGGAGTAGTGCGGCCATGGCCATATTGTCCGACAAATGGATCCGCGACGCCGCGCTCAACCGGGGGATGATCGAACCCTTTGTCGAGGCGCAGCGGCGCGACGGATGCATCTCCTACGGCCTGTCATCCTATGGCT
>CAZAWL010000282.1:0-2822 GCA_964488705.1 uncultured Sphingopyxis sp. | reverse complement strand
GTGCTCGCGATGGGCTGCCCAGACCCGCTGGCCCGTCAGCGGACGGCGGCCCAGCCAGCGGTTGCGACCGGCCTTGGCCAGATTCTGGTTGCCATTGTCGGGGTTCGACACGGCACCAACGGTGCCCATGCAATCCCCGCGAACATAGCGTTGTTCACCCGAACCCAGGCGAACGATCACCATGCCGCGATCACGACCGACGAGCTGGGCATAGGTGCCAGCCGAACGGGCGATCTGGCCACCCTTGCCGGGCTTCATCTCGATATTGTGGATGATCGTGCCAACCGGAATCTGCGACAGCAGCATCGCATTGCCCGGCTTTACGTCCACCTTATTGCCTGCAACCACCTTGTCGCCCGGCGCGAGCCGCTGCGGCGCGAGGATATAGGCCTGTTCGCCATCCTCATAGATGATGAGCGCGATGAAGGCGCTGCGGTTGGGGTCATATTCCAGCCGCTCGACCGTCGCTGGCATGTCCCACTTGCGGCGCTTGAAATCGATGAAACGATAACGCTGCTTGTGGCCGCCGGCGATGCCGCGCGAGGTCACATGACCCTTGTTGTTGCGACCGCCGGTCTTTTTCTTGCCCTCGGTCAGCGCCTTGACCGGCTTGCCCTTCCACAGGGCCGACCGGTCGACGAGCACCAGGCCGCGACGGGCCGGGCTGGTCGGATTATATTGCTTGAGTGCCATGATTAGTTGACCCCCTGCGTGACGTCGATCGAGTCACCGTCCTTCAGCGTCACGACCGCCTTTTTGACGTCGCTGCGCGTGTAGGGGCGTCCCTTCCACTTTTTGGTCTTGCCCTTTTGGACAAGCGTGTTGACCTTGGTCACGCTGACGTTGAACAGCGCCTCGACCGCAGCCTTGATGGCCGGTTTGGTCGCGTCCGCAGCGACCCGGAAAACGACCGCATTATGCTCGGAGAGCAGCGTCGATTTTTCGGTGATCACCGGGCTGCGCACCACGTCATAATGGCGCGTATCCATTGCTGTTTTTGCCTTAGCCATTGCAGCGGGCCTCCAGCGCTTCGACAGCGGCGCGGGTCAGCACCAACGTGTCATGCTTCAGAATGTCGTAAACATTGGCGCCAATCGCCGGAAGCAGGTTGACCCCGCCAAGATTGGCCGACGCGTGCGCAAAGCTGACGTTCGTTGCCGCGCCGTCGATGAACAGCGCGCGGTTGAAACCGAGCTTTGCCAGCTGACCGGACAACGTCTGGGTCTTGCCGCCGGCAACATCGAGATTATCGATGATGACCAGCTGACCGCCCTTAGCCTTTGCCGACAGCGCCATCTTGAGACCGAGCGTACGGATTTTCTTGTTCAGCGAATGGCCAAAGGTGCGGGCACGCGGGCCATGCGCCTTGCCACCGCCGATAAAGATCGGCGCACGACGGTCACCATGACGAGCGGTACCACCGCCCTTTTGACGACCGAATTTCTTGCCGGTGCGGGCAACGTCGCTGCGCTCACGCGCGGCACGGGCCGGACCACGGCGCTTTTCCAGCTGCCATGTGACGACACGGTGCAGGATGTCGGCGCGCGGTTCGACGCCGAAAACGGCATCGTTCAACTCGACCTCTCCCTTGGCGGCTTTGCCATCGAGCGTTTGAATCTTGAGTTTCATGGCGCTCATGCCTCCGTCGCTTCGTTGCTGTCGGCTTCGGGCGCCGCATCAACGGGGGTTTCGACAACCGGTTCGGCCGGAGCGGCGGTCGCGAGCGTCTTGGCAGCAACCGGATAGGGTGCATCGCCATGACGGTCGAGCTTGACCGCATCACTGACCATCAACCAGGCGCCCTTTGAACCCGGCACCGAGCCCTTGACGAACAACAGGCCACGTTCCGCGTCAGTGCGGACGATTTCCAGATTTTGCTGGGTGCGGGTGCGGGCGCCCATGTGGCCGGCCATCTTCTTGTTCTTGAAGACGCGACCCGGATCCTGACGGTTACCCGTCGAACCGTGCGCACGGTGGCTGATCGACACGCCGTGGGTGGCGCGCATGCCGCCAAAGCCCCAGCGCTTCATCGCACCGGCAAAGCCCTTGCCCTGCGTCGTACCTTGAACGTCGACGATTTGGCCAACGACAAAATGATCCGCCGAAATTTCGGTGCCGACATCAACCAGCGCGTCGTCGGACACGCGGAATTCAGCCACCTTCGCCTTGGGTTCGACTTGCGCCTTGCCAAAGCTGCCGCGCTGCGGCTTTGCTACATTCTTCGCCTTGGCCGTGCCCGCGCCGAGTTGCAGCGCCACATAGCCGTCGGTGTCAGCTGTACGCTGACCGACAACCTGGCACCCCTCGAGCGACAGCACGGTAACGGGAACGTGGCGGCCATCCTCCTGGAACAGCCGGGTCATCCCCATCTTTCTAGCGATCACGCCAGTGCGCATGATCAAAGCTCCTCAACAGAGGCCCCCGAACCATTCGGGGGCTTGCGAACCCCCATCGAAACAGATTTCGATGGGAACCCAGTTCCAGCCCATATTGTCATGCATCGCCCCGTCCGGGCTGAAATGTCCGGCCCAATCGGGCCAGACGAGACGGGGGACGCAGCCCGAAGCCATGCTCCGGCGGTATCCACCCTATCGCCAGATGGGCGGCGTACCGCCCGGCTGATAGAGGCCCCGGATCGGGTCCGGGGCTACGCCCGCTTAATCTGTCGATTAAGCGAGCTTGATTTCCACATTCACACCAGCGGCCAGATCGAGCTTCATCAGAGCGTCGACCGTCTGCGGCGTCGGCTGCACGATGTCGAGCAGCCGCTTATGTGTGCGAACTTCGAACTGTTCACGCGACTTTTTGTCGACGTGCGGTCC
>CAZAWL010000281.1:0-2829 GCA_964488705.1 uncultured Sphingopyxis sp. | reverse complement strand
AATGCGCCGATCAACACCAACCCCAACGTCCACAGCGATGCGCGGCCGGGCGAATAACCATAATTGCTGGTGACGCCGAGCAACGCCGACACCGACCGTTCAACCCAGCCCAGCCCGCTATGGTCACGCTGTAACTGGCGCTTGCGCACCAGCACCTGACGCCTGCTGCGTTCGTCGCCCATCGCGCCATAATGACGCGCCAGCTGTTCATAGGGCTGCGGCGCAAAGGACCGGGCGCAGGCCTGGCCAACGGGATATTGCATGGCGAGCCAGTCGAGCCGCCGCGCCACCGGCCCTTTCGGGTTCGCGGTTGTCCCGGCTGCGGCCGTGCCGCCGTCGCTCTGGGTCAGGTCGTCGTCGTCCAAGTCGGCATAGGCCAGCCCGTCGAGCCGCAGCTGGCCCTGGCCGAGACCGGCCCCGGCCCAGGCGTCGCCGCCGCGATCAAGCAGCGCATTGGCGGTCAACGCCTTGAGGTCGACCATTCCGCTGAATCTGGCACCGGCGAGCATCAGGCCACGCGCCACTGTCGCGCCAAGCAAAGAGAGCGCGACGCCTGCCTTTACCCGTGCGATCGCGTCGGCATCGAGTGAAAAGAAATTGGAATCCGCCGGCGCGCCGCTGGCCGTCATGGTGCAGCCGCGATAGAAACGCATGGCATTGATGCTGGCGCGGTCAAAGGCCACGCAACCAGCCAATTCGGTCGGCGCGGCAAAGACCCCGACCCCGCCGAAAAAGACATCGCCCAAGTTTGCCCCGGCGAAACTGATTCCCCCTGCCCAACCGTTATCATATTGCGGCGTCGCAGTTTGCCGCACCCCACTTAAAGTGATCGTCGCACCCAGGCTGGCATCGGCGGCATAGATGGAGCCATCAATTACTGTGCACACCTCATCCTCGGCACGCGAAAAGCCGATGAATGTGGTGTCGCGAATTTGCGCGGACGATAGATTGATGCCGACACCAGCCGACGCGCCTTTCGCATGACCCTGACAAACGCAGCCATTGATATTGAAGGTCGCGGTATCGACGTTCGCCGCATAGAGGCCCGACGGCATCACGCAGCGGGTAAATTCTACCAGCTTGTCGGCCCGCAGCCCCCACATCTGAACGCTGTTGTCGATCTGTTCGCGACCGAACCAGCAATTTCGCGCGACAACCTGTCCACCTGCCTGGACCGCCTGAAGCGACATGCCGCCATCCACATGACACTCGCCCATCACCAGGTCGCGCTCAATCTGCGCGCCATAGAGATTGACCCCGACGGCAAGCGGTCCCACATCCGGTGAAGGCAACCGGCGTTTGTTTCGACCGCACATGGCGATGGCACACCGCGTCATCGTGACGCTGCCTAGCGCGGCATAGCTCAGCTGAATCTGGCCGCCAAGAAAGCAGTCGGTCGTGGTCAGGACACCCGCCCGGATGCGCAACGCGTGCAGCCTGATCTGGTTAGCTGACGCGGCGAGAAAGGCGCATTGCCACAGTTCGAGGTGGCGTCCGGCATCCAGATCGACGGCCCCCATGCCGCCATGCAATCGACAACGCGACAATAATACCGAGACAGCTGCCCGCACCGAATTCAAATCTAACGCAAAACGCGGCAATCCTGCCGACCCGAAAATTGTGCGATAGCAATAAAGCTGGGCCCCCATGCTGGATGCGGACAGATCGGCCCCAGCGGGAAAATGGCAGCCAACCATGCGCAGACTGTGGGCAACCCGCGCATAAAGCCCGACCAGTTTGGCCGATTCCCCCTTGCACCGCACACGCGACATCGTGATGGCCGCCGTCTGGAGCTGGTTGAGGGCCAGTGCCCCGGTCAATGTGCACCGATCCAGCTCCAGATTGCCGGCGATGACCGCATCGATCGCTTCAAACGCTATCGTCGTCCCATCCGCAGCGCCGTCCATCGCCACGCGCTGGATCTTTACGCCACCGCGGACCTCGGCACCGCCAAGCCGGACACCGCGGGCAAAGGTGGATTTTTCGATCAGCACATCATCATCGACCACCGCGTTGCGCAGCCACAAGCTGCCATGAACCGTACAGCTATGTATCCCGAGTGAGCCGATAATCTCGGCCGAACCCATGGACAGTCCGCCATCCTCCCCATCGCGATAGTCAAAGACACAATTTCTGAACCCCATCGTTTCGACGCGGGCATTGCCGACATCGACCACAGAGTCGAAATGGCAATCCTCCGCGGCAAAGCCGATCAGGGGCGTTCGCAACCGCGCATCGACGCGCGCCCCGCCCAGTGTGATCCTGCCCTCGACCCGCAACCCTTTGATGCCGATACCGACGGGGTGAATGCGGCCATCAAGCAGCCCCAGCCACAGGTCGGACAAAAATTTTCCGGAAACAACGGGCCGGGCGTCGGCGCCCTTGCCTGTCGGCCAGCGCCCCTTGGTAAAGTCGGCAATTTCGCCCAATGCGACGCAGCGCAATATCTCGTTCTCGACCGCAGTGCGCCGGACCCGACCGGGAGATTTCGCTTTAGGCACTGCGCTGTCTGGCATCACAGGCAATTTGCCCGATCAATTGGCAATTGCAAGTGGCAGCGGCACTTGCCCGCGCCGAACAAATATGGAACAGCAACGCGCTATGAGTCTTACCCATATTTCCGTCCGTGGCGCGCGCGAACATAATCTCAAAGGCGTCGACATTGATTTGCCGCGCGACAAGTTGATCGTGATTACCGGCCTGTCCGGTTCGGGCAAATCGTCGCTGGCCTTTGACACCATCTATGCCGAAGGGCAGCGGCGCTATGTCGAGAGGTTATCCGCCTATGCGCGGCAGTTGCGGGAAATGAGGCAAAAGCCGGATGTCGAG
>CAZAWL010000280.1:0-2843 GCA_964488705.1 uncultured Sphingopyxis sp. | reverse complement strand
GCTGCTTGAGCATGTCAAGCGGCAGGCCCCCGGCATTTTCACCAAATCGGGCATCATGCTGGGCCTCGGCGAAGAGCGGATGGAGGTGCATCAGGTCATGGACGACATGCGCTCGGCCGACATCGATTTCCTGACGATGGGGCAATATCTGCAACCGACACCGCGCCACGCAAAGGTCGCCGACTTTGTGACGCCGCAAGCCTTTGATGCCTATGCCCAGATCGCGCGGGCAAAGGGGTTTTTACAGGTCGCGTCGTCGCCACTGACGCGGTCCAGCTATCATGCCGGCGAAGATTTTGCGCAAATGCGCGCAGCGCGAGAGGCAAAGATCGCGCAAGAGGCGGCAGCGAGATAGGCCGCAGCGTCCTTGCCCCGTCATCAGGAAACCCGCCATCTGCCGTTCCGGCGCGACCAGATGTATGCATTGGTCGCCGACGTCGCCCGCTATCCGGAGTTTCTGCCGTGGGTCGTGGCCGTCCGCATCAGGCAAGATAGCGAGACGATGATGGTCGCCGACCTTATCGTCGGGTTCAAGGGGTTGCGGGAACAATTCACGTCGCGGGTCCACAAGGTTGCCGACACCAGCATTTCGGTCGACTATCTCGATGGGCCGATGCGTCACCTGCACAATCAATGGCAATTCCGCGACGCCGAAGGGGCGGGGTGCCTCGTCGATTTTACCGTGGATTTTTCATTTCGTTCGAGCCTGTTTGAACGTCTCGCCGGCCAGATGTTCGATAAGGCGCTGCGCCGCTTGACCGGCGCGTTCGAAGAGAGGGCCAGGGCGCTTTATCCGTTGGGGTGAAGTGCATCCGAATCCGGCAAAAGCAGCTCCAACGCGAATTGCGTCGCCATCGCGCGAATCTGGGCCCTCGAGGCGTCGGAGGGATAATTTTTCCGCACCGAATAGCACCGGTCCGCATCATCGCCCTTGCGGGCGCGGCAAAAGACGACGGTGCCGACCGGCTTTGCAGCCGAACCGCCGCCTGGTCCGGCAATACCGGAAACCGCCACGGCAACGTCCGCGCCGGTAAGCCGCAGAGCACCGTCAGCCATCGCCCATGCGCAGATGAGCGACACGGCCCCGAATGTTTCGAGTATGTCGTTCGACACCCCGAGGACCGCCATTTTGGCCTCGTTCGAATAGGTGACCATCGACGCGGCCAACGCGGAGGAACTGCCCGGCACGTCGGTGATGGCCGCCGAAACCATGCCGCCGGTACAACTTTCGGCGAGCGCAACCATTCGGCCCGCGGCAATATTGTCTGCAACAACGCGCTGGGCCAATTGCTGCAGGGTCAGCGCATCGGGTAAGTCCTGCTCAGCCGTCATTGGTCATCACCCTCGGCAACAATAGCGTCGCACAGGCCTGGGCCGCTATGCCTTCGCCACGCCCGGTGAACCCCAATCGCTCGGTTGTTGTAGCTTTCACGCTGACCTGGTCCAGACCGACGTTCAGCAACTGCGCGATACGCGCGCGGATGGCCGCCCGGTGCGGACCGACCTTCGGCGCTTCGCAGATGATGGTGCAATCGACATGATCGATGACGCCGCCCGCGGCCCGCACCAGCGCCGCCGCGTGCAGCAGAAACTGGTCCGACGCTGCGCCGCGCCACTGCGGGTCACTGGGTGAAAAATGGCTGCCAATGTCGCCGTCCGCGATCGTGCCGAGCAGCGCGTCGGTGATTGCATGCAACAGCACGTCGGCATCACTATGCCCCTCCAGCCGCCTGTTATGGGCGATCCAGACGCCGCCCAGCCACAACCCGTCACCGTCCGCCAGACGATGGACGTCAAAACCGGTGCCGACCGCTACCCGCCAAGCGGGCAGCGCGCGATCGCCAGAGGAGGTGAGTAGCTTTGCCATATGCTCCAAATCGCCGGGGTGCGTAATCTTGTCCAGCCGGCGACTGCCAGTGACGGTCACGATCCGCCCGCCGGCAGCGCGAACAACCTGCGTTTCATCGGTCGCCGGGCCCTTGTCCCACGCGGCGAGCGCTGACCGCAGAGCGTGCAGGCGAAAGGCCTGCGGCGTCTGTATGCGCACCAGCGCGCTCCGGTCAACGGGCTCGCCCAGATCGCCAGCGCCCCGCGCCAGCGTATCGGCGAGCGGCAATGTCGGGACCGCGCCCTGCACATCGGCATGGGCAAAGGCGGCGAGCAGGCGGTCGATCACCGCGCCGTCGAGCCCCGGCCGCGCCGCGTCGTGGACCAATACCAGGTCGGCGTCGGCATTCAGCGTCGCCAAGCCTGCGGCGACGGACTGCTGCCGCTCCGCGCCACCCTCGACGATCGTCGCCGCCAATCCGCGCAACGCATCGGCGGCCAATGCGCGCGCACAGGCGTCGTCGGCGACAACGACAGTCAGCCCGACACAGGCCGGATGGCCGATCAACGCCTCCGCGCTCCACCGCAGGACGGCCTTGCCGCCGAGGTCGGCATATTGCTTGGGCAGATCCAGTCCGGACCGCTGGCCGCGTCCTGCCGCCACGATCACGGCGTGGAATGGGGGATGTTCGCTCACAGCCAAAGCTGTAGCGCGATAGGATGGGGGAGGGAAGCGGATGGGCGATGCGGTGGCTCCGGACCGGCGGTAGAGTTTCGAAAGGCACGGAACGCCTGCCTAACAAGGCGCTTCGGGAAATTTGTGCACCGCCGCAAATCGCCGATGGCAATCTGCCTGATTTTCTGGCACAGGCGCGGCCATGACCCGCCTTCACCCCATCAAAGTCGGCTCCGTTGTCATTGACACGCCGGTCATCCTCGCGCCGATGACGGGCGTGACCGATATGCCGTTCCGCACGCTGGTGCGGCGCTATGGTTCGGGCCTGAATGTCACCGAA
>CAZAWL010000279.1:0-2862 GCA_964488705.1 uncultured Sphingopyxis sp. | reverse complement strand
ATGGGCCAATGCCGAATGGCACGCCGAACGCGCGCGAACGGGCACGGCAGAGGCCATAGCCTGTTTTTCGGCGCGCGCCGACGCCGCCAACCTGTGGCCGATCGACAGCAAGGATGCCGACAACCGCCCCGAACGGCCCTATGCCTGCACCCGTATTGTCCTGTCGGGTACCGGCGCAGATGCTCCAGCCAGTTTCGACACCGAACAGGCCGCTGCGGGTGTAGCCGAACCGGGCTGACGCGACAGCGAATATTTACAGCTTGGTAGCGTCGCGTCGCTATGTTCGGCGCATGTTGCGCAATGTCATCATGCTGCTGCTTGTCAGTGTCGGCGGTGTCCTGTTGGTTGGACAGGTCGCAGCGCCGCTGATCGAGCACAGCGTAGCCGATTCGCCCGAAACACCCGACACGCCGCCGGTAACGGCCGACAATCATGATGCCTCGACCGGCCCCGGCGCCACGCTGTCACCCGACGGTAACGGCCATTTTCGCGCGGCAACCCTGGTGAATGGCCAAAGCGTCACGATGATCGTCGATACCGGCGCCAGCAACGTCGTCCTGACCGAAGCGGATGCACGGATGATCGGCATCAGCCCCGCATCCAGCCAGTTTAGCGGCAGCGCGACGACAGCGGGCGGGACGGTAAAGGTCGCGCCGGTGACGCTGGACCGGGTCGCGGTCAACGGGATAGAGCGCCGCAATGTCGCCGCTGTCGTGGCACAGGGCAGCGCCCTGCCCGCGTCGCTGCTCGGCCAATCCTACCTCTCCCGACTGGGCGAGGTGCGGATCGCCAATGGACAGATGACGCTGCAGGATTGAGCACCGCTTGCAACTTGGCACCCGACGGGCCATTTGCCGCCCATGACCGACACCATCACCGACCCCGCAAAGCCCCGGCCGCCGCTGCGTGCGGCGATCATACCCGTGACGCCGTTGCAGCAGAATTGCAGCCTCATCTGGTGCACGGCGACCAACAAGGCCGCGCTGGTGGACCCGGGCGGCGATTTGCCGCGCATCCGTCAGGCGCTGGGCCAGGCGGGTGTCATCCTCGAAAAAATCCTGATCACCCACGGACATATCGACCATTGCGGCGAGGCGGGCACGCTCGCCAAACAGCTGGGCGTGCCCATCGAAGGGCCGCACGAGGCGGACCGATTCTGGATCAGCCGGCTCGACGAGGATGGCCGCAATTACGGCGTCAACGGCCAGGTGTTCGAACCCGACCGCTGGCTGGTCCATGGTGACCAGGTGACGGTCGGGCAACTGACGCTCGACGTCATTCATTGTCCCGGCCACACGCCGGGCCACGTCATATTCTACCACGGCCCGTCAAAGCTGGCGATTGTCGGCGACGTATTGTTCCAGGGGTCGATCGGCCGCACCGATTTTCCCATGGGCAACCACGGCGACCTCATCAACGCCATCACGACGCGGCTGTGGCCGCTGGGCAATGACACGCTGTTCATCCCCGGCCATGGCCCGACCAGCACCTTTGGTCAGGAGCGCAAGACCAACGCCTATGTCAGCGACTATGCGCTGAGCTGAAACGCCGGGCCAGCCACAGGCTGTTCGTCAACCGGTCGGTCAGGCTGGCATCGCAGCCGGTGCAGGCATGGCTGCGCCGGCCATCAACCCATAGCCGACATAGAGCGCCATCCCGACGAGGATCAGCGTGACCAGCATCGACAGGCCGACGCCGGCGCCGCGCATCCCGTTATTATCCTGCGCATCCATGCCCAGAGCATGCAGGATCCGCGCGATAATGAACACGGCCGCAAGGATGTGCAGCGTCAGCGCATGCGCGCCGGCGAGTTCGAGCGCCAGCACCAGCACCAGCACAACCGGCGCATTTTCCGCAAAATTAAGCTGCGCACGCATCCGTCGCGCGAGCAGGGGGTTGCCGCCGTCGCCATGGCTGATCCCTTCCTTGCTGCGCACCCGGCCACAGCGGATCGCCAGCCACAAATTTACCAGCGCGGCAGCCGCCGCAAATATCAAGGTCGTCGTCGGCATCGTTCAGTCCCCCCCCATCGGCTATTGCCGGTCGGCTTAGTGTTTCGGCCCCGAACCTAACATCCCCGATGGCGGAGGCAAGCGCAACGGGTTGTGCCAAACCACTTGCAACTGCGCCCATTTCGGCTAAAGGGACCGCCGATTGGCTCAACCGGCGAATCTCACCTCGATCATGCAGGCGATGACCATTGGCGCAGCAGCAATGCTGAGGCGCGGCATTTGCCATTCGGGGCGGGGCGCTGTATGGGCCGCCATCACGATTATTACACAAGTTTGACAGGTACGATCATGGCTGTTCCAAAGCGCAAAACATCCCCTTCGAAGCGCGGCATGCGCCGCAGCCACGATTCGCTCACCGCAGAAGCGTTTCAGGAATGCAGCAATTGTGGTGAACTGAAGCGTCCGCACCACATGTGTTCGGCGTGCGGCCACTATAACGGTCGCGAAGTGATCGCCGTCGGCGCCTGACCGCGGCGCCGAAACTCCATCAGGTGACGAACGGACAATGGTGACCACCGCCCCGCGTATCGCCATTGACGCGATGGGCGGGGATGTCGGTGTGCGCGTGATGGTGGCCGGGGCAGCGCTGGCCCATGCCCGCCACCCCCATTTGCGTTATATTTTCGTGGGCGATCAGGCGCGCGTCGAACGCGGGCTGGGCGAACATCCCGAACTGCGCGCCATCAGCGAGATTTTGCATGCCGACCGGAGTGTTTCCGGCGATGACAAGCCGTCGCGTGAGGCGTTGCGCGGGGCAAAGGATACGTCGATGGGTGGCGCCCTCGACCTCGTCGCACAAGGGGCGGCCGGCGGCGCACCCGGTCATCGTGCATTTTCTCGATGCCGAAAG
>CAZAWL010000278.1:0-2870 GCA_964488705.1 uncultured Sphingopyxis sp. | reverse complement strand
ATCGAGGGCAGCCGCGCGCACGGGCTGAACGAACGGATGCGCGTGCAATCGCTGATGGACGGGCGGCGGATGTTGTATCTGATGGTGCGCGACATCGCATCCCCCGCGCCATAAGCACGCAAAAGGGTGCCCGACGCGCTGCGTCGGACACCCCCTGTTTTCGGCATCAACCGGATTAGAAGCGTAGCGTCAGACCAGTGGTCGCGCGCACCGTGTCGAACGAAATCGTATCGACGGCAAAGCGCAGGCCCAAATTGCGGCCGAGGCCGATATCGGCACCAGCGCCGACGGTATAATCGCCGTCGGTGTCATCGATGCCCGCCGGCGGATTGGCAACGCCGGTGAAACGGCGCACGTCGAGGTCAACCTCCTGATATCCTCCACGCACGAACAATTTCGTGCCGGGGCTGATTTCGGTGCCGATCCGTGCGGCGATGCCATATTCGCGGTCAATGGCGCTCGACCCGTAATTGTAATTGCCCTCTACGCCCACAAAGACGGGACCGCTGACCGGCACGTCGACGCCGCCATAGATGCCGTAAATGATGCCGCTGTCGTCGGCGGCGCCCGCCGTGCCGAGGTCATGGGTACCGACCTGCAGACCGACAAAGGGCTCTGCACGGCCGGTATCGCTCTGCGCAAAAGCGGGGGTTGCCACGGCAAAGCTGGCCGCGACGAGGGGGAGGATAATCTTTTTCATCTTGTCACCTATCAGTCTGATATCATGCATTTTGGCGTGCCGGCCGCTGATCGCGCCGGCATCGACGAACCGTGTCTGGGCGTATTAGTATGTCAGAACACTGAAGCGCGCGTTCATCGGCGATTCATGTGGCGCAGGCACTTACGGGAGCAACAGCGAGCTGTCGCCATAGCTGTAAAATCGATAGTTTTGAGCGATGGCATGGTCATAGGCGGCGCGCATGACGTCGAGCCCCATCAACGCGCTGACCAACATGAACAATGTCGATTTGGGCAGGTGAAAATTGGTCATCAGACCATCCGTGCACCGAAAGCGGTAGCCCGGGGTGATGAAAATGGCGGTGTCGCCGACAAATGGCCTGATGGTACCATCCTCGCCCGCCGCACTTTCGAGCAACCGCAACACCGTCGTCCCGACAGCGATCACCCGACCACCCGCCGCCCGCACCGCATTAAGCCGCTCCGCCGCCGCCGCGCTGATCTCCCCCCATTCCGCATGCATCACATGGTCGTCGGTATCGTCCGCCTTTACCGGCAAAAATGTTCCCGCGCCGACGTGGAGCGTCAACATTTCCACGCCAATGTCGGCGGCCGTCACAGCGTCTAGCAACGCGGGCGTGAAATGCAGCGATGCGGTCGGTGCAGCGACCGCCCCGTCACGGGCCGCGAACATGGTCTGATAGTCTGACCTGTCCTGTTCATCGGCGGGACGTTTGGATGCGATATAGGGCGGGAGCGGCATCTGCCCCGCACGCAGCAACAATGTTTCGACCGGTTCGTCGCCGGCAAAGGCGAGGATGAAGCTGCCATCCGCCAGCCGCTGTTCTGCCAACGCCTCCACACCCGCGCCGAAATCGACGCTATCGCCCACCCGCAACCGCTTGGCATTGCGCACAAAGGCCTGCCAGCGGCGCAAGTCGACACGCTTGTGCAACGTCGCGCCGATCCGCGCTGCACCGCGCACCCCTTCCAGCTGTGCGAGAATGACGCGCGTATCGTTGAAAACCAGGCAATCGCCGGCGCGCAAAAGCGACGGCAAATCGCCAACGCCATGGTCGGAGAGCTGCCCGCGATCGACCAACAGCATGCGCGCCGCGTCACGCGGCTCTGCCGGGCGCAGCGCAATACGCTCCGCTGGCAAATCAAAATCAAAGGCATCTACGCGCATGGCGCGCCGACTATTGTGGTGGATTTGAAATTCGCATTGTCATTGCGGCCCGCTCTGGGGTGAATTTCAAATCCGTAAACCACAATAGATTCAGATATTTGCTTGTGACCATGATGAACCTGAAGTCCGCTCGGTGCTAGCCGTTGAATGGGGCGGACTGCATATTCGGGTCACTAGCGCTCCGACATTACTGGTTCAATGGGCTGTTGAGATCGTCGAGCGAGACTGCGGCCTCTGCCGGCCGGGTTTCGGTCAACGCGCTCGCTGGCGGCATGGGCCGGTTGTCCGCCAGTACCGACATCTGGACAATGCGGCTGGGGTTGGCGGGCGGCTCCCCGCGCTGGATACGGTCGACAAATTCCATGCCCGATACGACCCGGCCAAAAACCGTATAGTTCCTGTCGAGCGACAAGCGCGGCAACAGCACGATGAAAAACTGGCTGTTGGCGCTGTTGGGCGATTCCGATCGCGCCATCGACATCGCCCCACGCACATGCGGCAAGGTATTAAACTCTGCATTGAGGTCAGCCAATGTGCTGCCGCCGGTACCATTGCCCAGCGGATCCCCCCCCTGCGCCATGAACCCTTCGATCACACGGTGAAACAACAGGCCGTCATAAAAGCCCTGACGCGCCAGTTGCTTGACGCGCTCGACATGTTGCGGCGCGGCGTCTGGACGCAGCTGAACGACGACCCGCCCACCGGTCGAGAGGTCGATGGCCAGCATATATTCCGGGTTGTTGGCATATTCGGCCGGGACAATGGCCGGAACATTGGTCGGCGCAGGCGGCGTGGCTGCCGGCGATGCTGCGGAAGGAGGCGTCGTCTGTGCCGACAGCGACATTGGGCCAGCAATCAGCAAAAGGGCCAGAATCGCGGCGGCGATGGGACGGGCGGACGTCATAGATTGTCACTATCCTTGTGGAACATTTTCGGGCCGACGTGCGTTGGCGGCTCGCCGATTAACCCTTCATGACCGCCCGCGTCCAATGGATTCGACACG
>CAZAWL010000277.1:0-2896 GCA_964488705.1 uncultured Sphingopyxis sp. | reverse complement strand
GACGCGCGCGATAATGACGCATGGCAGGCCGCGATCCGCCCGACTACCAAGGTTTTCTTTTTTGAAACGCCGGCCAATCCGACGATGGACATTGTCGACATGGGCTATGTCTGCGGGCTGGCCCGTGCCCATGGCATCACCACTGTCGTCGACAATGCCTTTGCCACCAGCGCGCTGCAACGGCCTCTCGAGTTTGGCGCCGACGTCGTCGCCTATAGCGCGACAAAGCTGATGGACGGGCAGGGCAGAGTGCTCGCGGGTGCGGTTTGCGGCACCGAAAAGTGGATCAACGATGTTTTGCTGCCGTTTCAGCGCAACACCGGGCCAAATTGTTCGCCCTTCAATGCCTGGGTGGTCCATAAGGGGCTGGAAACGCTGGAATTGCGCGCCATGCGCCAATCGGAAAATGCATTGGCGGTGGGCCGCTTCCTTGAGCCGCGGGTTCCGAAAATGCTGCATCCGGGGCTCGCCAGTCATCCGCAGCATGCGCTCGCTATGCAGCAGATGACCGGCTGCGGACCGATTTTCAGCTTTGTGCTCGATGGCGGTCGCAGACAGGCAATGGACCTGCTCAACGCCCTGACTTTGATCGATATATCGAATAATATCGGTGATAGCCGCAGCCTGATGTGCCACCCGGCATCGACAACACATTATAGTGTGGCAGAGGATCAGCGCGCGATCATGGGCGTGGAAGAAGGCATGCTGCGGATCAATGTCGGGCTGGAGGACCCGCTCGACCTGATCGACGACCTGGATCAGGCGCTCACCCGGGTAGGGCTCTAACGGTGATTCAGGCGCTCTATCCCTATGCTGTCACGACAAATGGCGTGACGGTGCGTGTGTCGGTCAGCTTTCAGCCCGAAACATCGCAGCCACGCGAAGGGCGCTGGTTCTGGATCTACCAGATCCGCATCGAAAATGGACGCAATGCCTCGATCCAGCTGCTGAACCGGCACTGGCGGATCACCGACGGCCGTGGCGCAGTGCATATTGTGGAGGGCAGCGGCGTCGTTGGCGAACAGCCCGTCATCGCGCCGGGTTGCGCCTATGATTATGTGTCCGGGTGTCCGCTGGCGACGCCGAGCGGGCAGATGGTCGGCCATTTTGGCATGCTCGATACCGACGGAGCGCGGTTTCAGGCGTCCATCCCGTCCTTTCCATTGCTCGGGCCGGCTGTCAGCCGGTGAAACGGACGCATTTGCCATTGAATGCGCTGCGCGTCTTTGACGCCGCGGCCAGGCATCTGAATTTCACGCGGGCGGCCGACGAACTGGCGGTGACGCCGGCGGCGGTGGGGCAACAGATCAGGGCGCTGGAAGACGTGCTGGGCGTCGTATTGTTTCGTCGCACGCCAAAGGGGCTGGAACTCACGCCGGAGGCAACCAACGGCCTCGATGCCTTGCGGTCGGGCTTCCTCAGCTTTGAGGAAGCGGTGGCAGCGATGCGCGTTGGCCAATCTTCGAACACGCTCGCCATCGCCGCGCCGCGCGAAATCATCGCGCGATGGCTGTTGCCGCGCTTGGCACCCATTGCGGCGCAGCAACCGGCCTTGCGTTTTCGACTGATTACCGCTGACGACCCGATCGATTTTACCGAGGCGAATCTCGACCTCGCCATTCGGCGATTGGACAGCAAGGGCGATTTGGAGGGCGTGGCCATCGACGATGGTACAGCCGTCGATATCGCCCCGGCCGAGGGTGATGGCCCGTTCAGCGTATGTTGGGGCGAATCCACGGTCGAATCGCAACAGGGGGCATTGCATGTCGCCGATGCCGGCATGGCCATCGACGCGGTATCGCAGGGTTTGGGTCGCGCCCGTGTGCCGGCTGTGCTGACGCTGGACGCGGTTGACGGCGCGCCCTATCGTATCACCGGACGGCACCAGCCGGGCGGTCGCGCCTATTGGCTCGTAGCCCCGGCGCCGCAATGGCGTCAGCCAAAGGTGCGCTCGCTGGTGCAATGGCTGACCGATGGAATGGACGAGCGAGGATAGGGTGCAAAAGCGCAGTCAACAGATTGAATCATTGAGGCGGCTGCGCTCCAGCCTGCTGACCCCCCTCAAAGACCGCGATGACAGGGATGCGATGCCGCCCGACGGCCCGCCGCTCAGGCATCAGCCCGGTGTCGTGCACCATCATCACCATGTGCTGGGGCCGTTGCCGGAACGCAAATCCACCGGCCTTGCCTATGTGCTGTGGTTTCTGTTCGGCGGTCTGGGCGTGCACCGCTTCTATCTCGGCCGCACCGGCTCGGGCGTGGCGATGCTGCTGCTGGCCCTGTTGGGCTGGCTTCCACTGTTCCTGGGCTGGGTTGCGCTCGGCATTTGGTGGATCGTCGACGCGATCCTCATCCCCGGCATGGCCAATCAGGCCAATGCGGACGAATTGCGCCGGTTGCTTCGCTGACAGGGCCGACCCGAATGAGCCACGCCGGCGCGGCGACAGCGCCTATCACGCATCAATCGCTTCTTCGTCGATGGCTGATGCGTTCGCCTGAATGAACTGGAAGCGATGCTCGGGGTTTTTGCCCATCAGTCGTTCGACCAGGTCGCGGACGCTGGCGCGCTCCTCATATTCCTGGGGCAGGGTAACGCGCAAAAGCGATCGTGTAGCGGGCGCCATTGTGGTTTCGCGCAGTTGGGCCGGCATCATCTCACCCAGCCCCTTGAATCGCGACACGTCGACCTTTTTGCCTTTGAACAGCGTGGCTTCCAGTTCGGCGCGGTGGGCATCATCGCGGGCATAGGCGCTCTTTCCGCCGGCGCTCAGCCGATAGAGCGGCGGTTGCGCGAGGTACAGATGTCCGCGCCTGACGAGATCCGGCATTTCCTGGAAGAAAAATGTCATCAGCAAGGTTGCGATATGCGCCCCGTCGACATCGGCGTCGGTCATGA
>CAZAWL010000276.1:0-2902 GCA_964488705.1 uncultured Sphingopyxis sp. | reverse complement strand
CGAGCCAGATGGAATCATCTGGCGACTCGGAAATCACGGTAAAACAATAATCTAGAGCGCTGACGTTGATGCAATCAAAGTCGGAAGCACTCTAAGAAGCCACCTGCCCGATGGCATCCGCAATGCTCGGTGCCTCTATCACCAATATCTGGCAATCGGCGATGCCTTCACGCAGTTTCCTGGCCTCCTGATAGTCTGGGCTGTTCCAAAATCGGCGGACCGCGGCTTTGTCCGGCCATTCCGAAATGACCATCGAGGCCCCTTGGCCGAACGAGCCTTCGAGCAATTCCGCGCCCGGGCCGCGCAAAATATATCGCCCGCCAAATCGGGTGACGAGCTCGGCAGCCCGGACCGCATAGCCGGAGAGGAAGGCATCGCGGTCGGCAATGCTCGCCGTCACGATCATATATGCCGGCATCAGAAGGGTTTGACCGCGCCGAGGAAGCAGACCCCGGCAATCGTGATCCAATAGATATAGGCGGCGAACCGCGCCTGGCCGATTTCGCGGGCCAGCGCGGCCTCCTGCGCCGCATCCGGCCCCATCGCCAATATCCGGAACCGCTCGGTCCAGCGCCGCATCACCAGCCGCAGGAACAGGCCGATGCACAGCGCAAAGGCGTACAGCGCCATCTTCGTCGGGTACCAGTCATTGCCGTCACCCACCTGGATCGGGCCCTCCCCGCGAAATGCGAGAAAGGCGACAATGAACAATGTGGCGATCAATGGATAGCGCAACAGTTCCTCCGTGCGCGTCACCTTGATCCCGATATCCGTCTCCCGCTTGATGAACGCGGTCCAGGTCATCGCCAGCCAGATGGCGAAAAACAGCCACATCACCCAGATGCCCGCACCGTCGAGCATTGGCACAAAACCGAATAATTTGCCCATATGCAGGCCCAGCGGCAGCAACAGGACGATGCCGGTCCGCGCCAGGATATCGATGCGATAGGCTGTTTCCATGTGCCGCTTGCGCTCGGCGAGCGGCAATGCGGGGTTGGTGACATGATAGCTGGTCTGAAAGACGCCCCATTCGCCGCCCAGCCAATAGACCATGGCGATGATGTGCACCCATCGCAGGATCGGCAATTCGTTCGCAATCAGAAAGTCCATCGCACTCCCCCCTCCCCCGGCGCGCTCGCCGGTCACTCTTTGGCCAGCGTCTCGACCCAGTGCATGACCGGCGGATCACCGGCCTCCATCGCCTCCATCTCCTGCTGGAAACCGCGCATGATCCGCGCGACAAAGGCCCGGGTGGCGAGACCGCGCTCTTCGCCCGCCGCACGGTCGGGGGCATAGGCTTCGATGTCGGCCCGGCTGATCGTGCCCTTGGCATCGAGCAGGCGTTCCACAGTATCCTGCCGTTCACGCAGGGCGGAGACTTCCGCCGCCAGCGCCATCACCACCGAATAGAGCCGGTCGACGGCCGGGTCGTCGAAATAGTCGGGCCGCTTGCCCTTTGCGCGTCGGCCGGACGCGGCGACCCAGTCGAACCCGTCGCTCATGCCGCACCCGACTGCGCAACCGGTTTCCACGCCCCATAGGCGTTCCAGATCGCCGCCCGACCGAAATCTTCCTCTCCGTCATCGGGTGACGGCGGGAAAATGTCGGGGTCGACGACCGCGCGTACCCCGGCCACGAACTGGCAGTCGTGCGGGAACCCGGCGTCGGCCATCACGGCCTTCAAATCCTGCCCGTGCATCGCGCTCCAGAATGGCTCATTATTGTTGAACGCATCCCAGTCGCGCATGAACTGTTCAAACAGCGGCATCTCGTCCGAATATTGCGGCTGTTCGATATGGAGGATGAGGCCGCCCGGCGTCAGCACACGCGCCGCCTCGCGCAACAGGCGCGGCATCGCCTTGGCCGACAATTCGTGCAGGAACATCGTCGTCTGCACCCAATCGAAACTGCCGTCGGCCCAGCGCGACAGATCTTCCCCCGACGCCTGAACAAAACGGATATTGCCCACCCCCATCGCCGCCGCCCGCGCCGCGCCATAGCGCAGCGACGCCGCAGCGGTATCGATCGCGATCACTTCTGAATCGGGAAAGGCCTGGGCGATCGGCACCGCATTATGGCCCACGGTCGCGCCGATATCGAGGATGCGGCGCGGCTGCCATTCGGGCCGTTCCTTGCGCACCCATTCGACCACCGCCTGCCCGCCGCCATCGTTGAGCCCGCCCAGCGCGCCGCCGGTCGTGGCGAACAGGCCGACATCATAATTGGCGCCGACGGTCACATCACCGGCACGCTCGCCGCCATGATAGCCGCCGGGCTGGCAATGGATGTCGACCGCCGTCTGGTATATGGGTTGTTCGATTGACGGGTCCAGCTCCAGCTGGCCCGAATGTTCGTTGAACTGCCGCGCCATCGCGTCGAGCTCGTCCAGCTGGCGCAACACCACCTGCCGCCCGTTATGCTGGCGCATCTCCATCGAATTGCGCTTGAGAGCCGACCATGCGCGGTGCCACGGGTCGGCATTCATCGCGTCGCGCACTTCGTAACGATGTTCCGGGTCGCGGCCATGCTCGGCCCGAAACTGCGGCAACACGCGCTGTTCATAGGCGATGCGGTTGCCCGCACCGACTGTGCCCGACAGGTACCGGTTGAAATGCGTCAGGAAATTGAACCGTGCAGCCTCATCATGGCTGGCTCGTGGCATCATCGCGTGCCGGGTCAGCGCAGTATAGGGCGGGGGCAGATCAGCGGCCATGGCAATCCCTGTCAAAGTTGTCCGGACAAATCTGACCCAAGCGCGACGTCGAGTCAACGCCGATCAGGGCGCATCGCGCTTATTATCCGACGATGGGCGATTGTGCCACAGGGGGCAAAGGGGGATGATGGTAGCGGAGGAGGGACTTGAACCCCCGACACGCGGATTATGATTCCGCTGCTCTAACCA
>CAZAWL010000275.1:0-2905 GCA_964488705.1 uncultured Sphingopyxis sp. | reverse complement strand
TTGGCCGCAGGGGCGGTCAGGCTGGCCAGCGCAATATCCCCTTCAAGGAAGCCCTGACCTTCGGGCCGTGCCACCGATGCCGGATTATAAAAGATCGCATTGATGTCATAGACAAACTGGCTGGGGTTGCTGGCAAAATTATTGCCGATCCAGTTCTGGAAGCCGGGCAGCGCATTGACGCCGAACGAGAAGGCGGAGCGGACGGTGGTGCCGTAATCGGATGTCGGACGATCATTGACGCAGTGCGCTGCAAACAGGACGGTACGCGGGTTGATGAGCGTGCCGGTGCAGACAAAGCCGTCATTGCGGAAAAACATGCCGACACCGTTGACCCCGCGTGCAGTGTCGATGGCCTGCGTCGGCGTCACATTATTATTGGGGACAACCTGTGCCTCATTATCCGCCTGCGCGGAGACGGCGACGGGCATGGCGAGCAGCATGGCGGCGACTGCGGACGTTGCAGTGCTGCGCAGCAGGCCAGGTTTGGCGCGAGTTTGAGTGAGCATGATCGTTCCCCTGGGAAAATTGGTCGATAGGTAGCATCGCGTCGCTCAGGGCCCGCCCCACCCCCCACATGAGGGGGTGGACAAAGCGGATAGGTTAGCCTGAACTGCTGGGTTAAAGGTTGTTAACAGTCTGCGTCGCAAGTCAAGATGCGAGAGAGAAGATTGTTGCGGGCCGGCGTACAAATTGTGCGGCGAGCGACATTTTGGTCACAGCGGCGGCCTCAGGCGAGCCGCAGCACCGCCGACAAGCCCGCAATGCCGAGGATGACCGCCACGACCGTCCGCCACAGCGGCGGCGGAACGCGCCCAAAGGCAAGCCCGCCGAGCCAGTTGCCCAGCACCATCGGCAAAAACAGCAACAGCGAGAGCAGCATGGTTACCCCATTCACCACGCCCAAAGCGAGGGCGGAGGCGGTGCCGGCGATGGCGGTACCGAAAAACACCAGCATCATCGACGCCCGTGCCACGCGCGGCTCAATCCTCTGACGCAAGTAAAAGGGCACAACCGGCGGCCCCGGCATGGCGGCAAAGCCGGTCAACAGGCCGGAGGCTATGCCCGTCAGGCCGACGGCAACGCGACCCGGGCGCCGGTCGTCCTGATGGCGCGGCAACAGCACCAGCAGAAAGGCGAGGATGGCAACGGCGGCGATGGCGATGCGCGCCCAATCCGGCGGCGTCATGCGCAAAAGCATCAGCCCGAGCGGCGTCGTCAGCATAGCCACCGCCGCGATGGTCAGCGCGCTCGCCCGGTCGCTGTCGGCAACGATGGCGCGGATACCGACCGGACCGATCAGCAGTTGCAGCAAGATCGCCAGCACCACTGCCTGAGCCGGCGGCATGACCATACCGAGCAGCGGCACCAATATGATCGCCATGCCAAAACCGGTCAGTCCGCGAATGAGGGCGGCCGCGAACGTCATGGCCGCAGCAAATGCCAGCACCATGGGCGACAGGCCGCCCGCGGCAATCAGCCCGGTCATTGGCGGTCCGGTCCGCGAATGGTGATGAGCCAGACATCGGGCGGCGCGCCAAATCGCATCGGCAGGACGCTGGTACCGATGCCGGCCGAGACGATGACCCGCTGGCCACGATCGGTCATGTCACCACATGCGAAGCGGGCACCATAGTGCGACGAATAGCTGAGCGCACCGATCAGCGGAAAGGCGATCTGTCCGCAATGGGTATGCCCCGCGAGCACCAGGTCCACCGGGGCCGGAAGATCGGGCACAATGTCCGGCGAGTGAGTCAGCAGGATACGCGGACCTGCGCCGAGCATCGCCATGCTTGCAATGGTCGCGCCAGGGTGGGCATGACGGGTGACGACGTCATCGACGCCGCCGATGATGATCGGGCCGCGCCGCACGGCATTATTGCGCAATATGGTCACATTGGCCGCCCGCAGCCCGGCGATGACCGCCCGGGCGTCGTGCCAGTAATCATGATTGCCGAGCACCGCGATGGTGCCCAGCCGCGCCCGGGCCAGCCGCAGCGGCGCGGTCTGTTCGCGGGCGGAGTAGAGCCGCGTGGCCGTCCGCTTTCCACTGTGAAAATCCCCCGCCACGAGGATGAGGTCGGGGCGCAGGGCATTGACCTGACGGACGATGCGTTCCAGCCGGGCGGGCGGATTGTCCGGCCCCGCCACATGGGTGTCGGTCATCAACACCAGCCGCATCGGCGGCGTGTCCGCCGGCCAGTCGGCCTGTATCAACGTGGCGCGGCGGACAAGCGGGTCAGCGCCCGCGTTGTGCACCCCGACGACTACACCGAGCGCCGACAGGACCAGAGATAGCGCAGCAAGGCCGAGCCAGCGTCGCCTGCTCCGCCCGGTCACTGACGCACAACATCCTGGATGCTGCCGTCGGCGTGGCGCGCCTGAAGCGTGGCGAGCGGCATGTCGATCGTGCCGTCATAATAGGCGTCCGAGCGCGCTTCGCCGCCGCTGATCGCCTCCCGCGAGCCGCGCGACCGGCTATAGACGACGCGCGGTAACGCAAGTGTCACGGTGTCGCCGTTGACGCGTTCCACACGAAAAACACCATAGTCCGAACCGATGCTCTGGCTTTCCGCATCGGGCAGGAAACGGTCGACCGCAACCTCATAGAGGTCGCCGGCCTGCGGCGCGGCAACCAGCACAGCTTCGTCGGCCTTGTCCTGGTTGCCCGCTATGACGGCGATGCCGATCAAGATGGCAATCGCGCCGAGCGCAAACGCCCAGCCCCAACGGTCGAACGCGGGAACAGGGCTTTTGAGCTTGACGGGCTCACCCGACAGGGGGTCGGTCGCAGCCGGTGCCGCCATGTCGAACATATTGTGACAGGTGGCACAGCGCCGATGCCACTTCAGCCCGGTCGACCAGCGGATCAGGTACCAGACGTGGCGCACAGTATAGCTCACGAAAT
>CAZAWL010000274.1:0-2905 GCA_964488705.1 uncultured Sphingopyxis sp. | reverse complement strand
GGCGATGATTTATCGATGCAGGCAGGCGGCGGGATCACCATAGCTGCGGCCGAGACGCACAGCAGCGAGAGCCTCGACGAACGGTTGAGCAAGAAGATCCGCGTCAACCAGCTGGACGCGACCGCGACCACCCATGTGCTGGCGGACATCAGCGCAGGCGGCAATATCGGCATATCGACCCCGGGCGCGCTGACCGTGGCAGGCGCCACAATCGCGGCAGGCGATCTGCTGGCGATCAACGCAGGCAGCGTGAGCATCACCGGCGTGATGGACGAGGTGACCCAAGACACCAAGCGCGTGGTCAAATCGGGCGGGATGCTGTCGTCCAAAAAGACGACGACGGTGACCAGCATGGTCGACCAAAGCGTGATCGGCTCCACGCTGGAAGGCGACCGGGTGTCGATCACCAGCCTGGGCGATGTATCGATCAAAGGCAGCAATGTGGTTGCGACCGGCAACCTTGCCATCAATGCAGGCGGCATGATCGACATCGGCACGATGGTCGAAGAAGACAGCAGCTTTAGCTCGGTCAAGGTGAAGAAGAGCGGGTTGAGTTTTTCGGGCACCAGCATGTTTGTCGGCGTCCAGAAAAACACCAATACCGATGAGGCAACCAGCCTGATCAACAGGGGCAGTCTGGTGGGCAGCGCCACCGGCAATGTGACCTTGAACGCCGATGGCGCGGTGAACATTATCGGTAGCAAAGTGGTGTCGCCGGGGGTCACGACGATTATCGGCGACAGCGTGACGATTGCCAATGCGACCGATGTGGTAACAGGCGTGCAGACCAGCAAATCGTCGAGCTTTGGCGTAACGGCAACGATCAGCTCGCCATTAATCTCCAGCCTTCAGGCGCTGGGCAATATGGCGCAGATAGCGGCGGGTGCGGACAGCGGCCGGACAGCGGCGGTTGCGGGCCTTGCGGGCGGATTGGCGGCGGCCAACGCGGTTGATGCCATCAAGGACTTGGGTAACCTGAAGGACGCCCTTAGCAATCCGACGAGCCTGTTCAACGTGTCTGTCACCGCCGGGTTCAGCAAGAGCAGCAGCCGCACCGACACCACCGACCAGACCGTGGTCGGCAGCGTGGTCAGCGGCGGCGATGTCAACATTGTCGCGCGCGGCAATGGCGGCGGTGAAGGCAGCGGCACCATCAATATCGTGGGCAGCACCATCGACGCGCAACGCGACCTGATGATCGCCGCGACCAAGGCGATAACGGTTGAGGCCGCACAAGAAACCGACACCACCAAATCCAAAAACAAATCATCTGGCTTTAGCGTCGGGGTCGCGTTCGGCCCCAATGGCCCGTCACCCACGGCATCGGTCAATGTCGGCAAAGGTAGCTCCAGCGGTACCGATGTCACCAACATTGAAAGCCAGTTAATCGCAGGCGGCACGGCAACCATAGTGACACCGGACGCGTTCATATTGCGCGGGGGTACGTTGGAGGCTGATACCGTGCGGGTGAACGCGGGCAGCCTTGTTATTGAAAGCCTTCAGGACAAATCGGACTTTGCATCGCGGCAGACGAGCATTGGTATCAGCGCGAGTTTGGACCTTGGCGCTGCGGGGGCGAAGCCGACAGGATCGGTCGGCGGATCGTTCAGCCAGACGCGCGAAAAGGGCAGCTTTGCGAGCGTTGCCGAACAATCCGGCATCTTTGCAGGGGCTGGCGGCTTTGACATAAGGGTGGATGGCGTGACCACGCTGACCGGCGGGGTGATTGACAGTGATGCGGATGCGTCGCGCAACCGTCTGGCGACGCAGACGCTGGTTGCGACCGATATCATCAACCGGGAAAAATATAGCGGCAGCCAGATCGGCTTTTCCGGCAGCCTGTCGGATATCGGCGCGGGCAAGGGTGCAGAGGGCGGCTCTACGACCGTGCCGGGCAAGGATGGTAATCCGGCACCGGGCGCGGGCAGCGACGGGTCGCGTGTTCCGGGCATCCACACGCCCATCGGCACCATTGCGGCAGGCGCGCCGGTGGTTCTGGGGGCAAGCGGGGGTCAGACAGGCACGACGCATTCGGCGATTGCGCCGGGGGCGATCATCATCCTGCCGGGCGCAAACGGCATTCGCGATGCGGCGAGCCAGGCGATTGCCAATGTGATCAGCAGGGACACCGCAGCGGCCAATGACGGTGCGCTGACCCAGGAATTTGACGCGGCCAAACGCGCGGAGATCGCCAAGGGCTTTGAAGCGGCGCAGACGTTGGTGGAACAGACGACGGTGTTCTTCAACAACCGGGCGGCTGACCAGCGGAAGGAAGAAGATAAGCTTGAGGCATTGGGCAGCCGCAATGAAGATGGTGAATGGGTGCCCGATGCAGGGCTGAGCACCGAGCAGCTTAACACGTTCAACGAAGCCAAGGTCAAATATACCGATCTTCAGAAAAACTTTGGCGCAGGCAGCCCGGCGCGGATCGTGGCAACGGCGCTGGCGGGGGCTGCGGGCGGCAATGTTGCGGGCAATCTGACCGGCCTGGTTCAGGGTGTTGCGGTCAATGTGCTGCAAAGCCTTGCGGTCAATCAGGTCAAGCATATCGCCGACAGCCTGTATGACGCCGATGGCAACCCGACGGCGGGCAGCGAAGCGGTGCGCGCCGCGTTGCAGGGCCTGACGGCCTGTGTGGGCGGCGCGGCCAATGGTTCGGGCAGCTGCGGCGGCGCAGCGGCGGGCGCGTCGGCCAGCGTGGTGATCAACTATCTGCTGACCGAGTTCCTCGACCCGCAGCTAAAGGACGCTAACGGCAACCCCATCGACCGCTCAATCGAAGACCAACAAGCCCGCACCAACCTGGTCGCCACCCTGATCGGCGCAATAGCCGCAGGCGCAGGCCTCGACGCAGGCAGTGCGGTGACGGCGGTGCAGATCGAGATGGAGAATAACACGCTGAACG
>CAZAWL010000273.1:0-2923 GCA_964488705.1 uncultured Sphingopyxis sp. | reverse complement strand
TCTTCGGTCATTTCGTCATCGTCGAACGGTTGGCCGGTCATGCTATTTGTCGTGCCCGCGACCGCCAGACCGAGCATGATTGCGACTATCGATAGGCTCGTCGCCCCGTCAAACAACCGCATCGCCGCTCTCCCCCTGAAAGACTATGGGGGAGCAGACGCCTCTTGCGGCGCAGAGTCAAGCCAGCGGCGGTCTGATGGTCTTGCGGTTCACCGCCGCACGACGGCATCGACACTGCTGCGGGTGACGGCATGGTAACTGTCGCGTGTCCGGGCATAGATGCGGTCCGCAATGGGGCGGCCCCACTCGCCTTCACCCGCCAGCGTCCGGAACAGCGGCAGGACGAATTTGCGTCGACCGACGCGCGCGAGGAACGCCTCGGTCGGGGCCACGGCCGGCGCATAGCGGTTGTCGAGCGCCAGATTCAACCAGGCGAACAACACTTCATTATTGCCGACGGCGGACAGACCCAGCGCGCCATCCAGCTGGGCCAGTCGGGCCGTGCCGAGGTCGCGTGGCAACGCGTTGAGGAACCGCAACCGCTCGGCTGTGGTCCACCCGTCCCATGCGCTGCGGTCGATGCTGGCGTTACGGTTGAATGCCATGACCGCCGCGTCGACGGCGGCAAATGCGGCCGGGTCGGGCCGCGCCACATTGGCTGGCAGGCCGGATTGATAGACCCACTGGTCGAGCATCAGCGCCTGTTCCAAGGCCGCATCGCCACGCACCAGATTCTGGCGGATATCGGCGAGGAACATGGCCGATGTCGCGCGCGAAAAGGCATTGCGGTCGAACCAGCTGCGCAGCCAGACGTCGAACCGCTCGCGTCCGGCGATCCGCTCGATGGTCCGCAGAAAACTGGCGCCCTTGTCATAGACAATACCGGAAACGCCGCCATCGGGGCTGTCCTCTGCCGGGCCCAGATGCAGCCGGGTGACGCCGGCATCGGGGCCATGTTCTTCGATTGCCGCCTCCATATCGGCAAAGGACAAGGCCGCCTCCTGCTGTGCACGGCGGTCGCCGTACAGTTCCTCCATGATGCGGTTCTCGAAATAGCTGGTGACGCCTTCGTTCAGCCAGCTGTCGGCCCAGGTCGCGTTGGTCACCAGATTGCCCGACCAACTGTGCGCCAGCTCATGCGCGACCAGGCCGTTGAGGCTGCGGTCACCGGCGATAAATGTCGGCGTCAGGAATGTCAGCGTCGGGTTTTCCATGCCGCCATAGGGAAAGCTGGGCGGCAGCACGATCATGTCGTACCGGCCCCAGCGATAGGGGCCATACAGCCGTTCGGCGGCGTCGATCATCGCTTCGGTGTCGACCAGTTCGGCCGCCGCCGCATCGATCATCGCCGGTTCGGTCCATACGCCCGACCGCGGGCCCAGTTCGCGGAACACGATGTCACCCGCCGCGATGGCAATCAGATAGGGGGCGACGGGGCGGTCCATGCGAAAGCGAAAGGCGTGGCGGCCGGCGCCGACGGGCTCTCCGCGCGGCGACAGTCGTTCGCCTGACATGACGACGGTCAGTGCGGCGGGCGCGGTGATCCGCGCATCCCAGGTCTGACGTATGCCGGGGCTGTCCTGCGTCGGAATCCATGTCCGGTTGAGCGTCGGTTGCCCCTGGCTCAGCAGATAGGGGTGCCGCCCGCCTGCCGTTTGTGCCGGCGTCAGCCATTGCAGCGCGTCGGCATCATCGGCGCGGTACCGCACGGTAATGCGGCGCGCGGCGCCCATCTGCACCGTCACCGGCGCGCCCAACTCCTCGTCATTGTCTCCGACGCTGAACGGCAGCGCGCGACCGGCCATATCGGTGACGGCGGCAATACTCAGCCCCTTGCTGTCGAGGATGATTTCGTCGGCGCCATCCGCTGCCAATATGTCGAGCGTCGCGGTGCCCGCCACGGCTGTCCCGGCAAAGTCGAGGTCGAGGTCGAGCGCGACATGCGTCACACGCGCGATTTCGGGCCGGGCATAGCTGTACCGGTCGTGCGCGTCGGCACCGGTCAGGATCGGCGCGACCTGACGGACGCCGGGTTCGTCGCGCAGGGCGGTGCCCGTCGTCGCACAGGCGGCGAGAACCAGCGCGACAAGGGCGGCCAGTATCGTGGTGTTGCGGCGAGCCATGATGTCGTTCCTAATTGGCAGACGCGACGTCGGTCTGCGGTGCCAGTCGCACGATGATGTCGTCCACTTCGACGCCGCCACGGTCGATCACCAGATTCTGGTAGTTGCGCTGGCCGTCGGTCGTTTCTGCGGAGAGCAAGCCGACCTCAGCAGCATTGAACCGGGCCCGGACATAGGTGGACAGCTCGCCGACGCTGACCGTGCGATCGCCGTTGCCGTCCGCTTCGCCGGCCAGTCCTGCCTGTACGAAATGGGCGAGGTAGCCGCCGCTTTCATATTTGCCGGCAACCAGGCTGGTCAGGTCTTCTTCGGAACTGAAAAATCCGACGACGCCTGGGCGGTTGACGATGTCGCGGGCAAAACCGCCCGAAAAGCAGCTGTCGAGGATCGCCACCGCCATCCGCGCCCGCACCGTCCCGAACAAGCGGGCCAGTTCATCGTCGGTCATGTTGCCGTCGCGCATGACAATGGTTTCGTCGCGTCCATCGGGCTCCGTCGCCGACGCGCGGCTGTCGACCTGCACACCGTGACCGGAAAAAAAGAACAGGAACAGATCGTCCGGTCCCGCCTGCGCCGCCACCTGCGCGAACGCACGACGAACATTGTCCCTTGTCGCATCGCTATTGAGCAGGATGATGCTGGCGGGGTTCAGCACCCCTGCATTGCTCAGTGCCCGGTGCAGCTTTATGGCGTCATCGTCGGTATCCGGCAGATCATTGGCGGTTCCGCCATAATCCGACACGCCGACCATCAGCGCGAACACGCGCTGCCCACCGCGCACATTGGCGATGCGCGGCGGC
>CAZAWL010000272.1:0-2963 GCA_964488705.1 uncultured Sphingopyxis sp. | reverse complement strand
CTGACCGGCGGCCGCGGAGACCATGTCATAGTCGGCGACAAGCCAAAACATGTCATCGGCTATATGAAGGATTTCCTGTTCGCGCAGGAACAGCGCGGCACGCCGCTGGAAGCGCTCTCCGGCGGCGAGCGCGGCCGACTGATGCTGGCGCGCGCGCTGGCGGCGCCGTCGAACCTGCTCGTGCTCGACGAGCCGACCAACGACCTCGACCTCGAGACGCTGGATCTGCTGCAGGAAGTCATTGCCGATTATGAGGGCACCGTCCTGCTCGTCAGCCATGATCGCGACTTTCTCGACCGTACTGTCACGATCACGCTGGGCCTGGACGGGTCAGGCAATGTCGACATCGTCGCCGGCGGCTATGCCGACTGGATCGCGCGTCGCAAGCCTGCACCCGCCGCGCCGCGTCCCGCCGCAGCCAAGGGCGCGCGGACGACCGATAGCGCGTCATCACCGCCAACGCCAAAGCGCAAATTGTCCTACAAGGATCAGCGCGACTATGACCTGCTGCCGGACCGGATTGCAGCGATTGACGCCGCCATGGCCGCCGCCGAAGCGGAACTGGCCGACCCCGATCTGTACCGCCGCAACGCCGACCGATTTGCCGCGCTGACAGACGAACTGGACCGGCTGCGCGCCGAAAAATCGGCGGCGGAGGACCGGTGGCTGACGCTGGCCGAAGAGGTTGAGGCGCTGGGCTAAGCCCCCGGCACGCGGTAATAATCCGCCAGCCGGTCGAGCGCGAGGGCGAGCACGATGCGCCCCGACCGGCCGGGCCAACCCAAGGCCCGTTCCGCATCCCCCATCCCCTCACCCGCACAGACCACGCGCCAGCAGATCGCGTCCATGCCCGGCCCGACATGCGCCATCGCCGCATCAAAGCGCCGCTTGGCGTCCATTTGCGACACGCTGCGCGCGTCATGGCTGCGCGCGGATCGCGGTGACCCATCGGGTGCCGGTGCGTCCCATTGCATGGTCACCCGCGCCGACAAGCCGCCGTGCATATAATCGAGCTGCAATTGTTCGCCGGCAGCCAACTGACGGTCGCTGACCATGCCGCGCGCATGGAGCCAGCCGAGCACATTTTCAGCGAGGTTATAGACGGCATGGCGGCGTGACGCCGGGCGGCGCGCATCACCGCTGCTGCCGGCATGGCGCGCGGGTTCGGGGTCCAACGGCCGGGTGACCAGAATCTGTGGCACATCATTCTCCCCGCAAGTTGATCAGGCACAGATTGGTCATTGCCATGAGGTGATTATTGTAGGAAAGTAAAAACCGATTTGGTTACAACGGGAGGCTCATGATGATCAACGCCATTCGCGCCATGCGCCGGGCCAGGGGCTGGACACTCGATGATGTCGCCAAACGCTGTGACCCGCCGACGACCGCGCAGACCATAGGGCGGCTGGAAACGGGCACGCGCACATTGTCGCTCGACTGGCTGGACAGGATTGCCGCCGCGCTCGAATGCGAGCCGCGCGACCTCGTGCAACTGCCAGAGGATGAAGCACTGGCGGTCACCGCCCTGATCGGCGCCGATGGTGCCCACGCCCCGACGCAGGTCGACCATCTGCCGCCGGTGCGGCCGGAACCGGGCATGTTGGCACTGCGCTGCACCAGCAGCGTCGGCGACTATCGCAGCGGCGACATCATCTGGTGCCGTCGCGTGCCGCGTGAAGCGCTGGCGGGCGCGCTCAACCGCGACATCCTCGTGCCGCGCCCGGCGGGCCGCTTCGCCTTTGGCCGACTGCTCGCCATCGACGACGACAAATTGCAATTGCTGGCGCACGCCGAAGGCAGCCGGCAACAGGTGTTCAGCCAGCCCGACTGGGTCGGCGTCGTTGCCCGGCTGATCCGCAATCTGGGCCATTAGGCATGGTCGGCACCGTTCACTGCGGCATTGTTTCGACCCTGTTTCCCGATGCCACACGCCCCAATTTTTCGATCTTTGTCGAACGGTCGATGGCGGCGCTTGCGCGCCAGCCCGGTATCGATCTGACCATTATTGCGCCGGTCGGCATTCCGCCCTGGCCGCTGTCGCTCCACCCGCGCTATCGGCCGCTGCGTGCGCTGCCCGAAACCGAGCAGTGGCACGGGCTCACCGTCCATCGCCCCCGCTTTACGCTGATCCCCCGCATGGCCCAGCGCAACGCCGGGGCGGTGGCCCGCGCCGTCATGCCGGTTGCATCCGCGCTGGCGGCGGAGGGGCGGCTAGATGTCCTGCAGGCGCAGTTTTTCTGGCCCGACGGTCCGGCAACGCAATGGGTCGCCGGCGCCCTCAACATCCCCTATTCGGTCAAGGCGCGCGGCAGCGACATCAGCCTGTGGGCACAGCGCCCGGCCATTGCGCCGCACATCATTTCTGCAGCCATGGGGGCGGACGGCGTGCTCGCGGTGGCCAACAGCCTGCGCGATGACATCGTCGCGCTTGGCATTCCGGTCGAGCGCATCGGCGTCCACCACACCGGCATCGACCCTGACCGCTTTCGCCCGCTTGACCGCGACACCGCGCGGGCGCGGTGGAACATCGCGGCGGGACAGCAGATGGTGCTCAGCGTCGGTGCGTTGACCCGCCGCAAGGGGCAAAGCCTGGTGCTGGAGGCGATGCGCGCGCTCCCGGACAATATCCTTTATTGCATCGCCGGCGGCGGGGAGGATGCGGCGCTGTTGACCCGGCTGGCAGCGGCGGCAGGGCTGACGGAGCGGGTGCGCATGCTCGGCACAGTGGCGCATGACGATCTCCCCTCGCTCTATGCCGCTGCGGACGTGATGGCGCTGGCGAGCGAATCCGAGGGATTGGCCAATGTCTGGGTGGAGGCTCTGGCCTGCGGCGTACCGCTCGTGCTGACCGACATTCCCCCCGCGCACGACGCGGTGATCGGGCCGGCTTGCGGGCGGGTCGTGGCGCGCGATCCCGCTGCCATTGCCACCGGGATCGCGGCGGTGCTCGCGTCACCGGCCGA
>CAZAWL010000271.1:0-2997 GCA_964488705.1 uncultured Sphingopyxis sp. | reverse complement strand
TCCGCGATTTCCGAGCCGTTCGGTGTTTCCACCTCACTCGAAATCGCTTTAACGGGTGCGGGCGTAGCGGCCCGGCGCGTCCTCGATCGCCTTCAGCTTGCCGCCGCCGGGGATGCGCGCGCCCTTGGCCGGTACGCGCTTGTCCGACTGCGATTCGAGCCAGCCTAGCCAGTCGGGCCACCAGCTTCCCTTCACCTCGCGCGCCCCGGCGACGAACTCGTCGATCGTCGCGCACGACGCGTCATTGACCCAATGCTGATATTTGTTGGCCGCCGGTGGGTTGACGACGCCGGCGATGTGGCCTGACCCCGCCAGGACGAACCGGACCGGGCCGGACAGATGGCGGGTCATTTTCCACACGCTGCCGGGCGGGGCGATATGGTCCTCGCGGCCCGCCTGGATATAGGTGGGTGTTGTGATGCGCGTCAGGTCGATCGGGGTTCCGCCCGCACTCAGCGCGTTGGGGACGATCAGGCGGTTGTCGCGATAGAGGTCGCGCAAATAGCTCTGGTGCCATTTGGCGGGCAGGTTGGTGGTGTCGCCATTCCAGTAGAGCAGGTCAAAGGGCGGATAATCCTCCCCCAACAGGTAATTGTTGACGACATAGTTCCAGATGAGGTCGCGGCCGCGCAGCGCGTTGAACGTCGCGGCCATGTAGCGCCCGTCGAGATAGCCGTCGCCCGACAATTGCTCGATCATCTTTAGCTGGCGGTCATCGACCATCAGCGTCAGGTCGCCGGCTTCGGAAAAATCGACCTGGGCGGTAAAATAGGTTGCGGACTTGACGACATCGTCATGGCCCTGCGCCGCGAGGATCGCGAGCGTGGCGGCCAGCGTCGTCCCGGCGACGCAATAGCCGATGGTGTGGACGTTCGCGACGTGGAGTTCGCTTCGCACCGTCGCAATCGCGTCAATCTGCGCGGCGATATAATCGTCCCAGACGACGTCGGCCATGCTGGCGTCGGCGGATTTCCATGACACGATATAGGTGCTGATACCCTGATCGACGCACCATTGGATAAAGCTCTTATCCTTGTTGAGGTCGAGGATGTAATAACGGTTGATCCATGGCGGAAAGATGATCAGCGGCGTTTCGAACACCGTCTTGGTCGTCGGCGCATAATGGAGCAGCTGATAGAGCGGGGTTTCATGCACCACCTTGCCGGGTGTCGTGGCGATGTTGACGCCCAGTTCGAACCGGCTGGTGTCGACGTGGGTCAATTGCCCGCGCTTGAGGTCGGCGAGCATATGCTCCAGCCCTTTGAGCAGGTTTTCGCCGCGCGTTTCCATCGTGCGTTTCAGCACCGCCGGATTGGTCAGCGCGAAATTGGACGGGCTGATCGCATCGACCAGATTGGCGGTCGCAAAGCGCAGCTGCGCCTTGACCTTGGGGTCGACCCCATCGACATCGTCCGCCGCCGCCAGCATTTTTTCCGCGACCAGTGCATAGCTTTGGCGGATCAGCGCGAACAGCGGGTGGCCCTGCCACTCCGGCGCAGCGAAACGCCGGTCGGGTTCGGGCGTGGTCGCCGCTGCACCGGCCATGCCGCCGGTGGCAAAGCGTTGCCAGAGCGCCAGATTTTCCTGCCAGAAACTCGTCGTGTTGGCGAGCCAGGCTGACCCCAGGCTCGCAATTGCCGGGGTTTCCGCCTGATCGACCGGCAGTTGCCAATTGCCCGGTTCCATCAGCCGCGATACCATCGCCTTGCCCGCATCCTGCCCCTCGGGCGACAGGGCATATTCCATCAACATCTGCTGGGCGCGGCCCATCACCTGCGTCCAATGCTGAAATTCCTCCAGCGTCGGCATGGTCGTAAAGGCGTTGTCGTCCATGATTTCGTCCACCAATTCGCCGGGCGTCGGTGTCGTAGCATAAGCGGGGAATCAGAAAATATCCATCGGGGCTTGCGCCGGCGGGTATTGCCGGGTGAAGGATGCGCGACGGACGGAGGGCATGACGGCAATGGGCGCGGATTTCACATTGGACGGGTTTGACCTGGCCCATTTTGTCGCGGCGACGCTGGCGGAGGATATGGGCACCGGTGGTGACATCACCGCTCAGGCCGTCATCCCCGCTGATGCCCGCTTTGCCAGCGTCATGGACAGCCGCGATGCCATCATCGTCGCCGGCCTGCCGATCGCCGCCGCATTTTTTCGCGCGCTCGACCCGGATTGCGCGATCACCATCCTCGCCGATGAAGGCGACCGGGTGCCAAGTGGTGCCGACCTGATGCGCATCACGGGTAATGCGCGGGCGCTGCTGACCGCCGAACGGTCGGCGCTCAATACGGTGCAACACCTGTCGGGCATTGCGACGATGACGCGAACCTATGTCGACGCCATGGCCGGTACAGGTGCCACGCTGCTCGACACGCGCAAGACGATCCCCGGCCTTCGCGTGCTCGAAAAATATGCGACGCGCATGGGTGGCGCGACCAACCACCGGATGCGGCTCGACGATGCGGCAATGATAAAGGACAATCATATCGCCGTCGCCGGCAGCGTGGGCGAAGCGGTGCGCCGTGCGGTTGCTGCGGGTATCGGTCGCATCATCCTCGAGGCCGACAGGATCGACCAGATAGAGGAGGGGCTGGCCGCTCTCACGTTCGGTTAGGATCGTCACCTCATCGCCCAACAGCAGATAGGCATCGGCAGTCAGGCTGACCACCGTCCGCCCGTCACTCAAGATATCGGTCTCCGGCGTCAGCCGGTACGGGGCCTCCTCCTGGATCGGCTGCTCGGCCGGCGATTGACCGCTGCGATGGTTCGAGTAGCCGCGATGGCCATGATAGCCCCGGTAGTAGGCGTAGCGACGTGCCGGCAGTAGACTACCACCCTCATCGACGGCGATGCCACGCTGGCCGACGGTGCGATAGCCGCCCCCAGTCGCGAGATCGGGAGCCGAGCCGCGTGGATCGTAGGTGTTGTGGCTGGGCGAGGCGAAGCTACTGGCATGGCCGGTACTGCTGCCACCACCACTGGCCGTGCCCTTGCCAT
>CAZAWL010000270.1:0-2999 GCA_964488705.1 uncultured Sphingopyxis sp. | reverse complement strand
TTATCGTCCGGGGCCTGTTCGCTGAAAGCGGGGGAGGATCGCGCTGCGCTGGTCACCCATCTGCGCATTGCGGCCAATGGCAAGGTCGTCGATGCGACCATCCGCCGTGCGCGCGTGCGGCTCGCCGCCAACATCGCCTATGAAGATGCGCAGGCGGCCATCGACGGCGTGGCGGGCCGCGTGGATGCCGGCCTGGTTGACGCGGTGCTGCGGCCGCTGTGGGATTGCTGGCGGTTGCTCGCCAAGGCGCGCGACGCGCGCGGCCCGCTCGACCTTGACCTGCCCGAACGGCAGGTCATGCTCGACGACAAGGGGCGGATCAGCGAAGTGCGTGTGCGTGAGCGGCTCGACGCGCACCGGCTCGTCGAAGATTTCATGATCGCCGCGAATGTCGCAACGGCCAAAGCGCTTGAGGCGAAAAAGGCGCCGGTCATGTACCGGGTGCATGAGGTGCCGGCGCGCGAAAAACTGGTCGCGCTCAAAGAGTTTCTGGCCACTTATGACGTGCCGCTGGCCCTGGGGCAGGTTGTAACGCCCGCTCTGTTCAACCGCCTGCTCGCCGCCTTTGATGACGAAGCCGACCGTCAGCGCGTCATGGAACAGATATTGCGGACCCAGACGCAGGCCTATTACAGCCCGGTCAATGCCGGCCATTTCGGGCTGGCGTTGGGCAGTTATGGCCATTTCACTTCGCCCATCCGTCGCTATGCCGACCTGTTGGTGCACCGGTCGCTGGTCGCTGCCTACGGACTTGAGACCGGCAAGCCGTCGGACAAGGCGATAAGCCCGAACACGGCATTGCCGCGCAGCAGTGCCGACGAGTTTGTCCGTATCGGGGAGGCTATTTCGGCTGCCGAGCGCCGCGCGATGGAGGCGGAGCGCGAGACCATCGACCGTTATGTTGCCGCCTATCTGTCCGAACAGGTCGGGCAGATTGTCGAAACCCGCATCACCGGCGTGCAGAATTTCGGATTTTTTGCGCAGGTCGTCGGCCTCGGTGGCGATGGCCTGGTTCCGGTATCGCCGCTGGGGGATGAATATTTCGGCTGGGATGAGGCGGCACAAACGCTGACGGGGGAGGGGAGCGGCACGACCTATGCCAGTGGTCAGCGGATCGCCCTGCGCTTGGTCGAGGCGAACCCGCTAACGGGGGCGCTGGCGTTTGCGTTACCGGACGCGCCCCCCGGCGCATCGCGCAGTCCGCGCCGCGACGGCAAGGGGCGCAGCGGCCCGCCCGGCAAATATCGGACCGGGCGGAGAGGGCGGCCGGGCAATGTCCGCCATCAATCGCGCTGACGGGGTCAGCTTAGCCGGTCGACTTCCTCGACCGTCAACGACCCGGGAATGAGCATGAGCGGCACCGACAAGGCGCCGCAGTCATGCCCTGCGAAATGGGCAACAAGCGGCCCCGGCGGCCCGCTGGCCGCAGCGCCCAGAACCAATGCCGCAATGTCGGCGTCTTCGGCCAACACTTCCCGCACCACCGCAACGGGTTCACCCTGACGAATGCTGACCTTGGGGGAAATGCCGAAATCATAATGGAGCGCGTCGGACGCGGCGAGTGCGACAGCCTCCGCCTTTTCGCGAACCTCGGCTTCGATCGTTGCCTGCACGCCGCCCCAGGCCACAAATTGCTGTGGTTCGGTGACCACGATCATGTGCACCGTTCCCTGCGTGCGCGACGCACGCCGGCCGGCGAATCGTTGTGCCAGCCGGGATTCATCACTGTCGTCGACGACGACCAGATAGGTCCGCATGACGGCCCCTCTTGCTACCCCTGTTGCCGTCGAAACTGCGCCTTATGCTCGCGAAACGCAAGCGAGCGGCGGGAAATGTCGCAAAAGCGCTTGACCCATGACGGGAAAATGGGTGGAAGAGAATGGCCTTCGCAGCCAAGCCGTAACGGCATTCTGCGTGGCAGGAGGATGACATCGCCATGGCTATCGAACTGAAAATGCCCGCACTTTCCCCAACGATGGAGGAAGGGACGTTGGCGAAGTGGATGGTCAAGGTCGGCGACGTTGTCTCCTCTGGCGATCTGTTGGCCGAAATCGAAACCGATAAGGCCACGATGGAATTCGAGGCCGTCGACGAGGGCGAAATTACCAGCATTCTCGTCGCCGAAGGCAGCGAAAATGTGAAGGTCGGCACGGTCATCGCCGTCATCGGCGGGGACGGCAGCGCCGTCAGCGCGCCGCCCGCAGCAAAAGCTGAGCCGGCACCTGCGCCCGTTGCTGCGTCCGTGGCTGCACCCGCAGCGCCGCCAGCCAGCGCACCGGCGCCGGTGGCCGCGCAAGCGGCCGCAACGGGTGACCGGGTCAAGGCATCGCCGCTCGCCAAACGGATAGCCGCCGAAAAGGGCGTCGATCTGGCCGGGCTGACAGGCAGTGGCCCGGGTGGTCGCATCATCCGCGCCGATGTCGAGGGGGCGGGCACTGGCACGGCACCGGCTGCGGCCGCCGCGCCCGTTGCAGCGGGGGTCGCCGCGACAGCGGCACCGGCGCCGGCAGGCGAGGTCAAGGCCCCGTGGTGGGACGACAGCATCCCGCACGAGGTCAGCAAGCTCAGCAATATCCGCAAGACAATCGCGCGCCGCCTGACCGAGGCGAAGCAGACCATCCCGCACATTTACCTGACGGTCGACATCCGGCTCGACGCGCTGCTCAAATTGCGCGGCGAACTCAATGCCGGGCTGGAAAGCCGCGGCATCAAGCTGTCGGTCAATGATTTGCTCATCAAGGCGCTCGGCCTGTCGCTGGAAATGACACCCAAATGCAATGTCACTTTCCTGGGCGCGGATATGGTCAGTTACCACCGCGCCGACGTGTCGGTCGCGGTATCGACGCCGACCGGCCTCATCACGCCGATCATCAAGGATGCCGCGGGCATTGGCGTTGCCAAAATCTCGACGACCATGAAAGACCGTGCCGACCGGGCCAAGGAGGGCAAGCTGCAGCCGCATGAATATCAGGGCGGCACCGCCAGCCTCTCCAACATGG
>CAZAWL010000269.1:0-3013 GCA_964488705.1 uncultured Sphingopyxis sp. | reverse complement strand
ATTGCCGGCATTTCCTTGTTCGCGTCGATCACGAACATCACGTCGGGGATGCCGCCCATGTCGCGGATGCCGCCGAGGCTGGCTTCGAGCTTGTCCCGCTCACGCGTCAGCTGCAGCACTTCCTTCTTGGTGATGCCACTGGCACCGTCGGCCAGCTTTTCCTCAAGCGACTTGAGCCGCTTGATCGAATTGGAAATCGTCTTCCAGTTGGTCAGCATGCCGCCGAGCCAGCGATGGTTGACGAAATGCTGGCCGCTGGCGCGGGCAGCCTCAGCCACCGGACCCTGCGCCTGACGCTTGGTACCGACAAACAGCACCTTGCCACCAGCGGCAACCGTCTGGCTGACAAAATCGAGCGCGCGGGCAAACAGCGGGACCGTCTGCGACAGGTCGAGGATGTGGATGCCGTTACGCTCGCCGAAAATATAGGGCTTCATGCGCGGGTTCCAGCGATGCGTCTGGTGTCCGAAATGCGCGCCGGCTTCGATCAATTGCTGCAAAGTGACGACAGGGGCCGCCATAGGTCTTCTCCTTCCGGTTGATCCTCTGGCGGGCAAGAACCCCGGAACAAGCCCGGGGCACCGGTATGTGCGCCCACCATGTGGAATGAAGGCGCGCCCTTAGCGGCGGCTGCACTATCTTGCAAGCGCGAACGCGCATTTTGATCGCAGCTCCCCCTCGCCGGACACATGCCGTCGCGACCTGCCGATACTAAAAATCGGAACAAAATAAAAACAACGCTTGACGGCGACGTCAAGATGCGGAACATATCATGAACATTGTCGCTGTGTCGGGCCCTCCGCGCAGCGACATGCATACAGATCAAGGACTATGATGATGGCACATTTGCTGGTTTCCGCGACTTTTCTGGCGCTCACATTGGTGGCTGCACGGTCAATCATGCATGATTTGGCACGGCCGCTTTCCGCCCGCTGACCTGCTCTGTTGGCCGGGGGGAGAGGCGTGATCGCAGCTATTGGCGTCATCGCGGGGTGATGCGGAACGGCAACGCCGCCGTTCGTGTCATGCCATAGCGTCAGCCCTGACGGCGACGGACCCGGCGAAATGCGGCTATGCTGAACGGTATGGTCGACAGATAGACCAGCGTGATGCCCATCAAACTATGCCATGGCGCGGTGACCAGAGCTGCACCCAGCAACCCGACAAAGGCGAGGCCGAACAGCCGCCATTCGCGCCGCACGCGGATACTGCTCCAATTATAGGTCGCGATGTTGCTGATCAGCAGAAAGGCGACAAACACCATCCACGGCATCACCAGCCACCATTCGCGCCACAATGGCATGTCGGTAATCAACCAGAGATAGAGCGGCGCCAACGCCATCCCTGCCCCCGCAGGGGCGGGTACCCCGGTGTTGAACCCCGCCGATTTATGCGGCTGATCGACCACATCGATATTGGCATTGAACCGCGCCAGCCGCAGCGCGCAGCACACGGTCAGCGACAAGGCCACGGTCCAGCCGAATTTGGGCGCGGCTGCCAGCGACCACAGATAGATGGTCACCGCCGGCGCGACGCCAAAGGCAATGACGTCGGACAGCGAGTCCAGTTCCGCACCGAACCGGCTATTGGCCCGCAACAGGCGGGCAATGCGCCCGTCAAGGCCGTCCAGCACACCGGCGACTACAACCGAACCCAGCGCCAGTTCCCATTGCCCAGACAGCGCAAATCGCACGGCCGACAGGCCAAAGCACAGCGCCATCGCGGTTATCGCATTGGGAACAAAGGCGCGCAGCGGAATACCGCCGACACGGCGCAGCTGCCGTTCGCCGCCCGTGGCCGGGTCACCCGCCGCCGGTTCGTCCGACGATGACAAGTCTGTATCGTCCACCTTTATTGACCGACCCCGACGCGCCGATTGACGTCGCCGATGGTGGCAATGATGGTTTCGCCGGCAACGGTGCGCTGCCCGCTCAGCACGCTCGGGACGGTCCCGGCAGGCAGATAGACGTCGACGCGGCTGCCAAAACGGATCAGCCCGATGCGCTGGCCTGCGACCACCGTGTCACCTGGCTGGACATGGGCGACGATGCGGCGGGCGACCAGTCCGGCAATCTGCGTAAAGCCGACGCGCAGCCCGTCGCTGCGTTCGATCAGGAAATGCTGGCGCTCATTATCCTCGCTCGCCTTGTCGAGGTCGGCATTGATGAACTTTCCGGCGATATAGTGGCGGTGCGTCACGGTGCCGGCGATTGGCGCGCGATTCACATGCACGTCGAACACGTTCATGAAAATCGACACTCGGGTCACGGGCGCGGTGCCCAGCGCATCATCCGCCGACAATTCGGGCGGCGGCGGCACCTCGGCGATCTGGGTGATGAGGCCGTCGGCCGGGGCGATGATCAGCGCCATATCCTGCGGCGTCACGCGCACCGGGTCACGGAAAAAGGCCGCCACCCAGATGGTGATTCCGGCCATCGGCCAGGCGAGCGTTTCCCACGCCATCCATGCCAGGCCGAGCGTCACGACCGCCGATATCAGGATAAACGGGCGGCCTTCGGGATGAATCGAAGGCCATCCCCATTTGGCGACGGCCCCGGGGCTATTGCTGTGTGCGGGCAGTGTCATATCGTCTTTCGTGCGACTTTTCTGTTCCCCCGTTCCTAGCCGCATGGCCGCGACAGCACAATGTCCACAATTCAGCATCTTGGTTCACGCGGCCCGCGGCGCACGGGCATGCATCGGCATAGCCGCCCCATGGAGTTGCACCGGCTGCGCGCTTTGCCTAAGGCGGTTCATCCGCGCCCGTCGCGATCCTGTTTCATCTGCATGAAGGTCTGACAGCCATGGCCAAGATCAAGGTAAAAAACCCCGTCGTAGAGCTTGATGGCGACGAAATGACACGGATCATATGGGAATGGATCCGGGAGCGGCTGATCCTGCCTTATCTCGACATTGACCTCAAATATTACGACCTCAGCGTGGAAAACCGCGACGCCACCGACGACCGTGTGACGGTCGAATCGGCCAACGCCATTCGCGAACATGGTGTCGG
>CAZAWL010000268.1:0-3015 GCA_964488705.1 uncultured Sphingopyxis sp. | reverse complement strand
GCGTCATTTCGATGTCGATGCGGGCGCGGGCGATCCGCTCCTCCCAGACGCTGTTTTCGGCAATCGTCTTGCCAAAGGCGACGCGTGTCAGCAGGCGGCGGCACATTTTTTCCAGCGCCTCTTCGGCGACGCCAATGGTCCGCATGCAATGGTGGATGCGGCCCGGGCCAAGCCGCCCCTGTGCGATCTCAAAGCCGCGCCCTTCGCCCAGCAGCATCGCATCCTCGGCATTGACGCGCACGTCGGTCAGCTCGATTTCCATATGGCCGTGCGGCGCATCATCATATCCGAACACCGGCAGGTGGCGCAGTATCTTGATGCCCGGCGCGTCCATCGGCACGACCACCATCGATTGCTGCGCATGGCGTTTGGCCTCGAAATCGGTCTTGCCCATGACGATGGCGACGGCACAGCGCGGATCGCCGGCGCCCGACGACCACCATTTGCGGCCGTTGATGACATAGTCATTGCCGTCGCGTTCAATCTTGCATTCGATGTTGGTGGCATCGGATGACGCGACGCGCGGTTCGGTCATCAAAAAGGCCGAACGGATTTCGCCGTTCATCAGCGGTTTCAGCCAGCGGTCCTTTTGCGCCCGCGTGCCATAACGGTGAAACACCTCCATATTGCCGGTGTCGGGTGCCGAGCAGTTAAAACTCTCCGACGCGATGCCAACCCGGCCCATCTCCTCCGCACACAGCGCATATTCGACGTTGGTGAGACCGGGGCCTTCGAACTCGAACGTCTCGTCGACATGATGATGCGTCGCCTGGCGCGGCGGCATGAACAGGTTCCAGATACCCTTGGCCTTGGCCTTGGCCTTGAGCTCCTCGACCACCGGAATCACTTTCCACCGGCCACCCTCGGCATCCTGCGCCTTGTAGGTCGGCAATGCGGGGCGGACCTCGCTATCGATGAATTCGCGCACACGGCCCTGCCAGTGCTTTTGCCGGTCGCTGAGTTCAAAATCCATGGCCCGTTCCTCTCACTCTTTCACTTTACGTTCGCGTCAACTTTGCCTGCATCGCTTGGCTTTGGCCAGCGGCAATTATCGGTTGGCCGCAATTTTTGCGGCCACGCGCCGCAAATTTTCATCATGGTCAGCGCGGCTGATGGGAAAGCGCGCGATGCAGGCGATGCTGGCCAGCGCGAAACTGGCCAGCACGATCAGGAAATAGAGCGCCAGACTGTCCAGCACCGCCGAATCGACGCCCCCCGGCACGGCCTGCGCCGGAAATCCGGACAGGCTGACCATGGTTCCGGTGACGAAAATGCCGAGGCCGGTCGCGCATTTCTGAACAAAGAAATAGCCCGAAAAGAAAATGCCTTCGGACCGTTCGCCGGTTTCGGCCTGCGATGCCTCGACAATATCGGTGGCCATCGACTGGGTCAGCATGACCGCCGCCGTCGCCAGCCCGTTGGATATCATGACCAGTGCGAACAGCGACGGGATCAGCGTCGGGCTGTTATTGGCGGGGAACAGGCCCGCCATGCGCAACAGATAGGGCGCCAGCGCGAAACCCAGCGAGAGCAGGCCGACCACGACCGCCCCGCGTTTTTTCTCCACCCGCGACTGCATCCACCCGACCAGCAGGAACGCGCCAACGACGCCGACGAACAGGGTCAGCGAATAGGCGACAAAGCCCGACTGGGGCATCTCCCAATAATAGCTGAGCATGTAGGTCGTGGCCGAAAAGGTCATACCCTGATTGACAAAGGCAAAGAGCGCGCCGGCAAGCAGGACGAGATAGGCCTTGTTGGCCAGAGTGCGGCGCAGATTGCGCAGTGTTTCGCCCAGCGGCAGGTGCGTCGGCGGCTCGGAATGCAGCGCGGCGATGCGGCGGTGCGTCGACAGGGCGCTGAGCGTCGTGGCGAGGATCATCAGCGCGGCACCGGTCCAGCCGTATAGCTGATAGCCATCGAGATTGAGTTGTCCCACCGGATAGCGTTCGGACGGCGTCAGGAACACGCCAAAGGCCAGCGTCAGCATGAGGAGGCCTCCCGCCCAGGCAAAAATGAAGCGCCATCGCGTCAGCGACGTGCGCTCGTCATAATCGCTGGTCAGCCCCGGGACGACCGACAGCGCCGGTATCTCGTAACAGGACACAGCCGCCCGCAGCATGAAGGCAAAGGCCAGCAGATAGAGCAGCAGCCAGTCCTGTCCGATCTGGGGCGGATGCCACAGTGCGATCCACGCCAGCGCCATCGGCAGGATCGCAGCATACATCCATGGGTGGCGCTTGCCCCAGCGGCTGTGCGTCTTGTCGCTCCAAAACCCGACCAGCGGGTCGATCATCGCATCGAGCAACAGCGCGCAGAGCAGGATCAACCCGACACTGCCCGCCTCCAGCCCCAGTACCTGATTGTAAAATAGCAGCAACAGCGTCGCAAAACCGTTTTCCTTGACGCCATAGGCGATGCTGCCAAAGCCGTTGCCCAGCTTGACCCGCATCGGCAATGGGCCAGGGGGCGGCAGGCTCACGCCGCCGAATCCTCCGTCGCGCCCTCACGGGCCGCGCGGGCGTTGTCGACAAAGGCGCGCAGCGTGTCGAAAATACCGGGCGCCTCCGGGTTCCAGCTGTGCGGCTGGCCGGTGGTAATCCCGCCATCGACCAGGAAATGCGCGCCGGTGATAAAACTAGCGTCGCTCGATGCGAGGAACGCGACCATATTGGCGATGTCACGCGGCTGGCCGCCGCGCTGGACGGGCTGGGTATGGTTCGAAATTTCAAAGATGATGGCATTGGCCTGGGCCCGCAATTCGTCGGGCACATCCAGCGAGCTGGCGAAAATATTGGTCTGGATGAACCCGGGGCAAATGGCGTTCATGCGAATCTGGTGCTTTGCCAGGTCGGTTGCCCCCACCTTGGTCAGGTGGATGACCGCACCCTTGGCGACGGCATAAGCGGTCGGGGAGAAACCGGCCCCGATTCCGGCAACACTAGCGGTGTTGATGATTGACGCGCCGCCGCGCCCGACCATGTGCGGCACGGCATAACGCACCCCCATCGCCAC
>CAZAWL010000267.1:0-3018 GCA_964488705.1 uncultured Sphingopyxis sp. | reverse complement strand
GGCCGCTGTTGCCGCCCTGCAGTGTGAGCTTCGCGCCTGCGTCCGCGCACAGGCGGACCACCGCCTGCACTTCCGCAGTCGACGCGGGCGAAAGCAAGGCTGCGGCCCGGCCATGCACACGGCCGCGCCAGTCGCTCACCCACGGCGCCATGTCGGCGGGATCGCGGGTAAAACCGCGCGGACCCAGCAGGTCGGACAGAGCGTCTAACAGGGCGGTCGGCAGCGGCATCGCCCGTCTCTGCCCCAGAATCGGACCCACTGTCAAAGCCGGTGGCCCGGGCTGGAACCCACGGCCAAGCTTGACTTGATAGGCTGTGCGGCGCTAGGGGCAACTTGTCCCGACGCTGTGAGTTCTGACGCCGTCGGAGCCCGTCTTTTTCCGGAAAATCTCCTGCATGAACTTTGCCGAACTCGGCCTGTCTGACGAATTGCTCCGTGCCGTAACCGAGGCCGGGTATAGCGAACCGACGCCCATCCAAGCCGCAGCCATTCCGCAGGTACAGATGATGCGCGACCTCATCGCGGTGGCGCAGACGGGTACGGGCAAGACCGCGAGCTTTGTGCTGCCGATGATCGACATCCTCGCGCATGGCCGTGCGCGGGCGCTGATGCCGCGCAGCTTGATCCTCGAGCCGACGCGTGAGCTCGCGGCCCAGGTCGCCGAAAACTTTGAAAAATATGGAAAATACCACAAACTGTCGATGGCGCTGCTGATCGGCGGGGTACAGATGGGGGATCAGGTCAAGGCTCTGGAAAAGGGCGTTGATGTGCTCATCGCCACGCCCGGGCGGCTGATGGACCTGTTCGGTCGCGGCAAGATATTGCTGAACGGCTGTGAATTGCTTGTCATCGACGAGGCGGACCGGATGCTCGACATGGGCTTCATCCCCGACATCGAGGAAATCTGCACCAAATTGCCGAGCCAGCGCCAAACATTGCTGTTTTCCGCAACCATGCCGCCGCCGATCAAGCGGCTGGCCGACAAATTTCTGTCCAACCCGCGTTCGATAGAGGTTGCGCGCCCCGCGAGCACGAACCTCAACATTACGCAGGCGCTGGTCAAAGCCGACGAGCGGCGCAAGAAACAGATCGTCAGGTCAATCCTGCGCAGCGAAGAGGACATGCAGACCATCATTTTCTGCAACCGCAAGACGACGGTCCGCGAATTGGCCAAGGCGCTGCAGCAGGACGGATTTCGGACCGGCCAGATCCATGGCGACATGGACCAACCGAGCCGGATTGCCGAGCTGGAGCTGTTCAAGACCGGCAAGGTCGATGTGCTGGTGGCGTCGGACGTCGCGGCCCGCGGCCTCGACGTCAAGGGGATCAGCCATGTCATCAATTATGACACGCCCTGGCACCCTGATGATTATGTCCACCGTATCGGGCGCACGGGCCGAGCCGGCGCCAAGGGGCACAGTTACACGCTCGTCACCGCAAAGGACATGGAGGCGATCGACAGCGTCCAAAAGCTGATCGGCATCACCATCCCCTGGAGCGATGATTTTTCGTCCTCGGCCGGCGACGCGCCGGCGCCCAGGGCTGCCGAGCGCGCGCCCAAACCCAAAGCGCCCGCCAAGGGCAAGGCCCGCACGCGGGCTGAGCCCGCCGAAGCGTCGGCAGCGCCGGAAAAGCCCGCCACTGCGCCGCGCAAACCGGCGTCGAGCGATGATGACAGCAAGGTCAAAGCCGCCCCCAAGGCGAAACGCAAACCGCAACCGGCAGCGGACGCGGACGCGGCCGAGGATGGCGACTGGAACGGACCGGTCCCCAGTTTTCTCGACTTTGGTTTCGGGCGCTAGGGCGGGTTCACATATCTGCCAGCGCGGCAAGTAGTCGCGCCTCCAGCCAGTCGCCCGAGTCAGCATCGGCAAAACTGTGCGATCCGGTGGGGTGGCGATGAAGAGCCGCCTTGGAGCGTACCGATGCAAAGGCCGCGCGCGGCCATTCGGCCATGAACAGCTGTGCCGTGCTGTCGCCATCGGCGATGAGGATGTGCAGCGGTCCGGCAAAGGTCCCCAACGCCTCGCCGACGCGCTTGCCCAGCGAAGACGGGACCGTGGCACCGGCGGCTCTGAGCCCGCGCAACAGCTTGCGCACATCGACGCCGCCGCCCAACAAGCGCAGCCATTCGCCGGGGTCCCTGAGCTTGGTGAGGTAGCGGGCGCGTATCGCCGCGGCGGGCGGCAACGTAGCCCCATCATCCGGTGACGTGTCGGCCGTCGGCTGGGCCGCGTCGATCAGCCACGGATTGGCGAGGATCAATCCGTCAATCGCCGCGCCCGCATGGTGCAGCGCCAGCGCGCTGGCGGCATCACAATTGCCGAAAGCGGTGATGCTGGTCAGCGCCGGGCATTGCGACTGCAACAGGGCTACTGCCGCCGCGATATCTGGCCTGCTCGATTCAAACCCGCCATTGTCGCCTTCGCTGTCGCCAACGCCGCGCCGGTCAAAGCGTAACACCGGGTAGCCAGCTGTGGCGATGCGCGCCGCCAGTCGCGCCATGCCGCGATGCGCACCGCTGCGAATTTCGTTGCCGCCAGAGACGATCAGCAGCCCGTGCCGGCCATCCGCCATGTCGAGCGAGGCCACGCATTGGGTGCCGTCAACGTCGAAGTTCAGCCAGCGACGCATTGCTGTGCCCAATCGGCGATATCATCGGCCATCGCCTGCGCCATCGCGCGGTCCTCTCCCGGCTCCGCCCGCAACCATAATGGCGAGCCTGTGATTTGGCCCTCGCCGGACCCGGGCATCGTGACGCGCAGCGGCTCGACCGGCGCGGGGCTGGCCGCATCCAAGGCGTCGATCATGGCAACGGACAGGCAATTGCCCGCCAGCTCGAGTTGGCCGTGCGCGGCGGCGTCTGCACGCAGGCTGTCCGGCGACGATTGAATGCCCGCCTCCCTGTCGCCGGCGATCCGCACCCGCAGCAATGTCTTGACGACGGCCGCGCCCGATTGCGGCGCCATGCGCCACCACCCGCAGGCCGAGCCGGCGGCATCGTCGATCAGCGCGCCA
>CAZAWL010000266.1:0-3032 GCA_964488705.1 uncultured Sphingopyxis sp. | reverse complement strand
GCAGGGAGGGAAACACCGCATCGACCGCTACCTTGCGCGCGCCCTCGACTCCTGCGAGCACTTTTTGCTCCTCGATCGGGATGCCAAGCTTTTCATATACGCGCAAAATTTCGGGGTCGACCTCGTCCAGGCTGCCGAGTTTGGGCTTGGCCTTGGGCGCGGCGTAATAATAGGCGTCCTGGTAGTCGATCGGCGGAACATTGAGCTTGGCCCAGTCGGGCGGCGTCATGGTCAGCCAATGACGAAAGGCCTTGAGCCGCCAGTCGAGCATCCACTCGGGCTCACTCTTTTTGGCGCTGATGAAGCGGACCGTGTCCTCATTCAGCCCCTTGGGTGCGAATTCGGTATCAATCGCGCTCGACCAGCCATGCTCATAATCCGCGACACGCGCGGCCGCATCATGGGCTGCCTGGTCCTTGATCTGTACATCGTCGTTCATGCCCGCGCCTCCGCCGACAGGCTGGCCAAAGAGACATTGGCCAGCGCACCGCGCACCGTCGCATTGACCACGGCCCAATGCGGCTGGACCCGACAGCTACCCTCCAGCGTGCAATCATGCCGCGTTGGCGCGACGCAGGCGGTCATGGCGATCGGCCCCTCGACCGCCTCGATAATGTCGGCCAGCGAAATCGCGGCCGCCGGTCGGGCGAGCCGGACGCCGCCGCCCTGACCACGCACGGATTTCAACAGATCGGCCTTTACCAATGCGTGGACAAGCTTGTGCGCCGATGCGCTCGGCACGCCTGTCTCCTCCGCCAACGCGGCGGCGTTGGTCAGCGACATGCCGCAATGGCGCGCGGTCGCGCTCATCAGGACAACGGCATAGTCAGCCATGTTGGACAGGCGCATTGACAGGATATCCGCGAAATCAGCAAAAAACGACTCAAGGTCTAATATGACCGGTTAAGTCATATTTGCATATCGCACCAATTTGGTCGGATTTCAAGCGGCGCTGCCGCAGGCGGTCAGGCGTCAGACACCAATTTGCTGACGCGCCCTGCCAGCGCCTTTCGCCCCGTTGATATTTCGGTGAGCAGGCTCGACTGGCGCTGTTTGATCTGTTGCGGCGTCATGCCGGCAAACCGTTTCAGCTCGCGAATAAGGTGGGACTGGTCGTAAAAGGATTCGCCCAGCCCGATCTCGTCAATATCGTCACCGCGTGCCAGCGCTGCCGCCGCCTTTAGCGCCCGGTATTTGCGGGCCAGCGTTTTGGGGGGCAGGCCGTAATAGCGTTTCGTCAGCCGTTCGACCTGTCGCGAGCCAAGCGTTGTGCTGGCCATCAGCGCGTCGACGCTGGGGTCGGGGCTGCTCGCCAGCCAGGTGTCGACCGCCTGAATGAATGCGAATGGCGCGGCATCGCGCGACGCCGCCGTTGCGTCGTCGACAAAGTCCGACAGGATGTCAAATCGCGCGTCGGTGTCCGCTGCGTCGCGCACGGCATCGAACAGCTGCATCGCCCGGTCGCCGAAAACCTGAGCCGCGTCGACCACCCGGTCCACCCAATTTTCGGCATCGGCGCCCATGAAAGCGACCCAGGCGGCGGGGTGCAAACCGGCACCGACGATATGCATCGGTCCGAACCCGATACCGCGGATCGTGCCGCTGGTCGGGCCGATAATACTGACGAGAAAGGCGGGGTCGACGGCACCGGATGCGAAATGATATTTGCCGCCTCCGCTCAGCATGATGCGCAGCTGTGGCCGGTCCGACCGTTCTATTTCGTCATAATCTTCGGTTGCCTGGTGCAGTTCGTAAAGTGAACTGATGCGGTCCGCCAGAGTTGGCGGCGGTGGGCGATATGTCATTGATACCGGTGCTGCCACCGTTACTAAGCTCCCCGACTGACCGCGCTGCCCCGCAATTGATGGCGCAGGTGCATGCGTTGCGACGCAATATCGGGCGCGTTATTGGGTATTTCGCGCGCCGACGCAACATCGCAGGTCAGGCCGCATGGTGGCCGGAGAGGAAAGCGATGCGCCATAACGGTGCAGCATGGCCCCGGGCAAATAAGGCGAACAAAAAAAAGACCGACCGGTTTGCACCGGCCGGCCTTTAGTAGGTCAAGGACTTTTGCCTCTAAAGCAAAGCTAAAGCCCTTCGGGTCGCATGGGTGTTTTGAGCGTAGTGCAGGCCTGTGTATTGGATGGAATCGACATGGCCTGCACATGCCGCCACGCCGTTATAATTGGAGACCAAGAGTGAGAATTGGCCGCGGCATCATGGCTTTGACCCGCCCTTTCGACCCCGAATGGGCGCATCGCCGCACCATCGATGCGTTGCACATGGTGCCGGCTGCGCCCCTGCCGCCATATGATTCGGCGCTGGCGGTGACCTGTGCCGGGCTGCATTTTGCCCACCCGGTCTGTTTGGCTGCAGGTTTCGACAAGGATGCGCGGGCCGTGCACGCGATGGCACGATTCGGCTTTGCGGGGGCGGAGGTCGGCACTTTGACGCCCCGTCCGCAGGTCGGTAATCCGCGACCCCGCCTGTTCCGGCTGCTCGCTGATCAGGCGGTGATCAACCGCATGGGGTTCAATAATGCGGGTCAGGCGGCGGCGATGCCGCGTGTTTCCGCCTACCGGCGGGTGACCGGGCACATGCCGGTGGGCGTCAATATCGGCGCGAATAAGGATGCCGACGACCGAATCGCGGATTATGTGGCCGGCGTGCGCACCATGGCCGCCGATGCCGACTGGCTGACCGTCAATATCTCATCGCCCAACACGCCGGGACTGCGCGGGTTGCAGGATGAAGCGTCGCTCGACGCGCTCTTGGCTGCGGTGCGCGAATCGCGCCCTGCCGATGGCCCGCCTGTTTTCCTGAAGGTCGCGCCGGACCTGGACCGTGCGCAGATTGAGGGCATTGTGCGCAGCGTCGTCGACCATGGTGTCGACGCGATCATCATCGGCAATACGACGATCAGCCGGCCACCCCTCGCATCGATCCATGCGGCAGAGGGCGGCGGCCTTTCCGGCGCGCCGCTGGCCAGCATGGCGCTGGCACGGTTGCGCGATTTCCGGAGCGCAACGGGG
>CAZAWL010000265.1:0-3039 GCA_964488705.1 uncultured Sphingopyxis sp. | reverse complement strand
CACCCCCTGCATGACCGCCGCGATCCGCTCCAGCCCCATGCCGGTGTCGATGCTCGGCTTGGGCAGCGGCGTACGGGTGCCGTCCGCCGCCTGGTCGAACTGCATGAAGACGAGGTTCCATATCTCGACGAAGCGGTCGCCATCTTCGTCCGGCGACCCGGGCGGCCCGCCGGGAATATGCGCGCCATGGTCATAAAAAATCTCGCTGCACGGCCCGCACGGTCCGGTGTCACCCATCGACCAGAAATTGTCGTTGGTGGCGATGCGGATGATCCGGTCCTCCGGCAGACCCGCAATCTTGCGCCACAGATCGAACGCCTCGTCATCGGTGTGATAGACGGTGACGCACAATCGCGCCGGGTCGAGCCCCCAGGTGCGCGTGATCAGCGTCCATGCATGGTCGATCGCGGCTTCCTTGAAATAGTCGCCGAACGAAAAATTGCCGAGCATCTCGAAAAATGTGTGGTGCCGGGCGGTATAGCCGACATTGTCGAGGTCGTTATGCTTGCCACCGGCCCGCACGCATTTCTGCGATGATGTCGCGGTCACATAGGGGCGCGATTCAAGCCCGGTGAACACATTTTTGAACGGCACCATGCCCGCGTTGACGAACATCAAGGTCGGGTCATTGTGCGGCACCAGCGGGGCCGAGGGCACAACCATGTGTCCGGCCTGCGCGAAATGATCCAGGAAGGATCGGCGGATATCGTTCGTCGAAGTCATGTCGGCGACTTAGGCGAGCAAAGTCGCGCGAACAAGCGGGCAAAATCACCGCTGGACATTCGAACGACCCGCCCCCGTTCAATAGGTATAATAGGCCCCGCCCTTGGCGCGCGCCGCCTGCCACGCTGGCCGGGCATGACAAGCGGCAACAAAGGCCGCCAATTTGGGGTAGCGATCACCCATGCCCTGCATCACCGCGATTTCCGCCGGAAAACTGAGCATGATGTCGGCGGCGGACAGAGCATCGCCGACAAAATGCCCGCTGTCGCGCACCCGGCTCTCCATATAGGCGAAATGCGCGTCGAGTTGTTCGGTGATACGCGGCTGCAACGGTGCTGCCGCATCACCGAGCCGCGACGTATAAAGGCGCAGCAGCACCGGCGTCATCGCCGACCCTTCGGCAAAGTGCAGCCATTCGAGGTGGCTGATATGGTCATCGCTGCCCCGCGGCGGGACAAGGTGCGCGCCGCCATGGCGTTCACACACATATTCGACGATCGCCGCCGATTCGATGACAACCCGCCCATTGTCCTCCAGCATCGGCGACTTGCCCAGCGGGTGCACCGATTTCAGCTCCGGCGGGGCGAGGTTGGTGACGGCGTCGCGGCTGTAATGGCGGATGTCATAGGGCGCGCCGATTTCTTCCAGCAACCACAAGATGCGCTGCGAACGGCTGTTGTTGAGGTGGTGGACGATCAGGGTCATCGGTGCTGCTCCTTGATTGGGCGGACATTGCCGTTGGCCGCGCGGCGCGGCTCAACAGTCGGCATCGCCCACCGCATTGGACGCAGAGTTGCGCACAATCAATGCCGCACATTCACGCACGAGCTTGGCAGCGAGAATCGCGGTTACGTCACCGACATCACGCACGGGGTTGAGCTCCACGATATCAACACCCACGACGGGCGCCTGCTGTCGATGCATCATCGAGAGGAGCTCGCGCACCATAATCCCGCCCGGTTCGGGATGCGCGACGCCCGGCGCCTGCGACGGGTCGATGCCGTCGAGGTCAATGCTGATATAGAGCGGCCCTTCCAGCACCGGCACATGGTCCGGCGCGAAATCGCGCATATGGATGATCTCGACGCCGTGGCGCTGCGCCTGCTCACGACAGTGGCGGTTCAATGTGCGGATACCCACCTGCACCAGCCGCCGCGCCAACCCTTGCTCCATGATGCGAGCAAATGGGCTGGCGTGACTGCGCGGGTTACCGTCAAAATCGGCATAAAGGTCGGGGTGCGCATCGACATGAAGGATCGACAGCGGGCCGTGCTGCGCCGCCACACCCGCGACGGCGGGCCAACTGATGCTGTGGTCGCCACCCAGGGTGATCGGCACGCCGCCTGCAGCGCACACCGCCATGACGTGCGATCGCAGCAGTTCGGCATCATCGGCGGCGCATTCCGCCATATCCCTCATCGGCAACAATCCGTCATCCACCAGGCGGATGTCCGTGCCAATTTCCCATCCGGATTCCGCAGCGAGATTTCCCCGCGCGCTCCACAATTCGCGAATGATATGCGTCGGCCCCGATGCGGCGCCGCGGATGAAGGAACTGTTGATGTCGGTCGGGGCACCGATCAGGTGAATGGCGGGGCCCCGACATGCGGACGATCGCAGCGGTACATCAGGCATTTTGGGCGGCGACATGGCGAATGCCTATCAGTCGCAGCCCGCTGTGGCCAGCGGCGGGTCAGGCAAAGCGAAACGCGGAACCGGCCAATGCCCGATTCCGCGCCGCTTTATCCAATCGTTACCGGGCAAAACCTCAGCGCCCGCCGGACGCACCAGGCTGCGCTGTGTCTGGCCGTCTATGGCCGATTATTCGCCATCCACCTCTGCATCATCGGCATCGGGTCCGGCCATCATCGCTTCGCCAACCTGTTCGGTCTTGGCGCGAATGGCCGCTTCGAGCTGGGCCATCACTTCGGGATTGTCGCGCAGATATTGTTTGGAATTTTCGCGACCCTGGCCAATCCTGATCGAGTCATAGGAAAACCACGACCCCGATTTTTCGACCAACCCGGCCTTGACGCCGAGGTCGAGCACCTCGCCGGTCTTGGACACGCCTTCGCCATACATGATGTCGAATTCGACCTGCTTGAACGGTGGTGCGACCTTGTTTTTGACCACCTTGACGCGGGTGGCGTTGCCGACAATCTCGTCCCGATCCTTGATCTGGCCGGTACGGCGGATGTCGAGCCGGACGCTGGCATAGAATTTCAGCGCATTGCCGCCCGTCGTCGTTTCGGGGTTGCCGTACATGACGCCGATTTTCATGCGCAGCTGATTGATGAAGATGACCATGCAGCGCGA
>CAZAWL010000264.1:0-3041 GCA_964488705.1 uncultured Sphingopyxis sp. | reverse complement strand
CGCGCCATTGGTGTCGGGTGACGGGCTGGTGCCGGCCACATCGCTGCCGTTGAACACGCCGGTGACGCTGTCGGTAAAGGTGATGGTGCCGTCGAGCCGCGGGTCGCGGTCATCGAAAAATGTCTCGCGGCGCCACTCGATTCCCGCAGCGATCCCCAGATTGCCGCCGGGAAGAGTGAACAGGTCATCGCGGCTGACCTTGAAATCCGCCAGCGCGAGGCTGGTGCCGCCGCGCCGGGACACGGCGATGCGGAACGGCTCGATCGATGCAGCCGGGTTGGGCGTACAATCGCCTTGACCTGGGTCGCCGGTGACACAGCCGCCATTGAACGGGTTATACGCGTCCGACGTCGTCAGGTTGATCTGTCGCTGCATAAGCGTCAACGAAACGCGGTTGGTTTCGATGTCGGTCAGCTCCGCCTCCGAATAGACAAAGCCGGTATCGAAATCCCACGACCCTATTTCGCCGCGTAGCCCGGCGACCAGTCGGTAGGTATCCTTGTCCACCGCGACGCCGCGATTGCCGACATCGACGAAACGGTAACGTTCCATGATGAGATCGGCGCCGGCGGCATCGATGGTCGTTCCGGGCAGGCGGTTGGGGTTGGGCAACCCGTTACGTGTGGTTGGGCCAAAGGGGTTCCAAAAGGCGTTGCGGGAAATGCCGACCGGCACCGCGCTCAAAATGGCTGATGCGTCGATGTTGCGGCGGTTTTCGGAACGATAATAGCTGCCCTCGAAATAGGCCTCGATCGAATCGCTGAATTCATAATTGAGCAGTGCCGTCAGGTTGTAACGGCGTTTGGCGCTGATCAGGTCGGTGCCGAAATTGGTGTTGTACCGCACGGCTGACACCGGCGTTTCACCATTGCGCGCGCACAGCCCGTTGCCGAATTGCAGGCGGCAGCCGGTGAATGTGTTGGGCTGAAGGAAAAAGTCGTCGTCGTTGATCGGTGTACGGTTGTTCGGTGCCTGAATGTCGAACTGGCCAAAGGGGCCAAAGGTATTGCGGTTGTTGAATGACGCATCGCCCGCGAAATCCGTCCCCTCCACCAGCGGCAGGCGGTTGTCGTCGGCGGCATAGCGACGGGCCGATGCGGGCAGGCCATTTTCGCGATAATAGCCGCCATAGATGGTGATGTTGCCGCGACCGCCGGCAAAGTCCGTGCCATAGCCGCCGCTGAACTGGTAGCTGTAAAGGCTGGTGTCGTCGGACCCGCGCCATTCCCCCTCCAGAAAGCCGCCCGTGCGGTTGCCGCGCAAAACGGTATTTATGACGCCAGCGACGGCATCGGCGCCATAGATGGCCGACGCCCCGTCGCGCAAAATTTCGATGCGGCGCACGCTGCCCGGTGCAATTTCGTTGGTGTCGGAACTGACCACGGGCACCAGCAATTCCGTCTGGAAACCGGGGTGCAGTGTCATCCGCCGGCCGTTGATGAGCAAGAGTGTATTGCCGGTGCCCAGGTCGCGCAGGTTGATCGACGCGACATCGCCGCGCACATTGTTTTGGGTGGTCGCATTCTGTTCGTTGAACGCGACCGTCCCGGCCTGTGGGATGGCGCGAAACAGCTCGTCGCCTGACGCGGCGCCGGTATTTTCGACCGCCTCTTCATCCAGCACGGTGACCGGCAGAACATCGTTGATCTGCGCGCCTTCGATGCGCGTGCCGACGACGAGGATGTCGCCTTCGTCGGGCTGGGCTTGTTGCGGCTGAACGTCCGCGGGTTGCGGAGCAGGTGCGCTCTGCGCATGTGCCGCGCCGGCCACCAGGAGGCTCGCACCACCCAGCAGCGCCCATTTGCAAAGGCCTATCGTCCCCATTGTCTTACTCCCCGTTATCCTGTCGCTGAAATGACTGATACCATTGTTCAAACATCGTTGGCCATTGGCTCAACACCTGACCGGGTTCGCCCAGACCCCAGCCGTGCCCGCCATTGCGGAACAGGTGCAGTTCGGCCGATGCACCGGCGGCGACCAAGCGCTCGAACAGCAATATGCCGTGGCCGGGCGGCGTGGTCGGGTCGTCGGCGGCGGCAAAGATGATGGTGGGCGGTGCGTCGGCGCTGGCATAGGTGTCGAGCGACCAGGCGTTCTGCGCGGCCACGCTCGGGTCGCGGCCGATCAATTCGCGGCGGGTGCGGGTTGATTCATAGGGTGCGCGCAGCGATACCACGGGGAACAGCAGCACCGAAAAATCCGGGCGGGCGGAGACGCGTTCAAACTGGTCAGCGCCGGAATAAAGCGGGCGCGCCGGCTGCAATGCGGTGAACCCGGCGAGGTGACCGCCGGCCGAAAACCCCATGATGCCGATGCGGTCAGGGCTTATGCCATATTCACTGGCTCGGGTGCGGATGATCTTCATTGCCCGCTGGGCATCCATGAATGGCGCGGCGGCGTCCCAACCATCATTGGGCAGGCGATAGAGGAGCTCGAATACCGTATAGCCGCGGGCCTGCAGCCATTGCGCGATCGGCGTGCTTTCCTTCCACAGCTGAATGCGGAAATAGCCGCCGCCGCCGCAGACGAGGACCGCCGTCCCGTTGGGTGTTGATGGCCGATAGACGCGCATCCGCGGCGTGGCGATGTTGGACACCGCGCCAAATCCGGCACCCGGTCCGCCAATCACCTCCGGGCCGGTCACGCTGCCTTCGCCGGGCGGGCGGCCGGGCCAGAGCGCGATTTCCTCCACCGCCGGCGCTGCGTCCTGCCACGCCCAAGCCGGTTGGCCCGCGAGCAACAGCGCGCCCGCGGTGATTTGGCCGATCAACGCCCGGCGTGCGATCATGACGGCTCCTCCAATCCCCGCGCCAGCCGCTCGCTGTGCGGCCCGGACCGTTCGTGCCGCTCGATATCCCCCTCGGGCAGCGGCATGGGCCGGCCGGCGAGCGCTGCCGCCAGCCGGGTTTCATCCAGCGCCTTTTCCCATTTTGCGACGACGATAGTCGCCACGGCGTTGCCGATGAAATTGGTCAGTGCGCGACATGCGCTCATGAACCTGTCGACGCCGAGGATCAACGCCATGCCGGCAACCGGCACCG
>CAZAWL010000263.1:0-3049 GCA_964488705.1 uncultured Sphingopyxis sp. | reverse complement strand
TCACAATTTGCGGCGCGCTGCGCAGCGGGCCGAGCGCGGCGTCCGCCTCGGTCTCGCGGCCCAGTTGGTGAAGCGCGCAGGCCCGTATCCAGGCGAATTGCCGGTCGCTCCCGGCGAGTTGCAATCCGGAATCTTCGAATATCTCTAGCGCCGCATCGATGGTGCTCAGCGCCAGAGCGGCCTGCCCCATCTCTGCCAGCATGGCCGCCTTGTTGACCATCGCATTGACCCGCAAATCGCGACGGATGTTGCGGTTGTTGATCACTTCGTCGAGCACCGCCAGCGCGGCATCATCACGGCTGGCGTTATAGAGTGACTGCGCCTCTCTCAATTTCAGCGACAGCCAGTCATATTGCGTGTCAAAGTCGCGGCGGCGCGTATTCACGTCGGGCAAATGCCGCCGCACCAGTAACACGGCTTCGTCCACCTGCCCGGCAACGGATAGCGCCAGCGCATAATCCAGAACGCTGCGGACCTGGCCGCTATTGACCGATTCGAGCGTGTTGCCCGCCGCCCGTGCGGCAACGCCATTGGTATAGCCCTGCTGTGCTTCGCGAAGAACCGCGTCGCGAATGCCCGTTCCATCGGCACCCATTACCCGGGCCAGCGCCGGCCAAATCGATTGAAAGCGCACGTCGGCCAAAAGGGCGAGCGCGGTAACATTGTCCACCCGTAGCGCAGGAACGCCCACCATGTCGGTTCGGACCAGCCGCGGAACCACAAAGCCCGAGGTGCGCAAACAATAGCTTCGGTTCTCGCCCCCCGCGGTGACGCTGACCGTATTGGCGACCGGGCAACTCGCGGTCAGCATAGGTGTCGGTACTGCCCGGGTCGGCACAGGCCTGGGGACGACCGGCGGCTCCGCCTTTTGCGCCATTGCAACCACTGGCGTCAGCAGCAATCCGCAGGCGACCATGAATGTCGTCAGCAGCAACCGTTCGCGCAATCTGCTGTGCATAAACATCATTCCTCCGGCGCCGACCCATCGCGCGGCAGCCCGAACAGGCTGACGACAAAGGCCATGGCGACAATCGCCACTGTGTACCACAGGCCGTTGAATGCGCCGCCCGTCGATACAACGATATATTGCGATATGAACGGCAGGAAGCCACCGAAATAGCCCGTGCCGATGTGGTAGGGAATCGACATCGAGGTGTATCGGATTTTCGCGGGAAACAGTTCGACCAAAATCGCCGCGACCTGGCCATAGGTCATTGCCGACAATGCTACGAGCAAGGCGATAGAGAGGATGATGATGAGCGGGCGGCGCTGTGCCGGGTCGGATTGGTCGGGATAACCCGCTGTCACCAGCGCAGCGACATAGGCGGCTTCGTCAAAGCCCGCGACGGCGCTGGAACCCACCTGCATCGCTACGTCATCGCCGGCCACTTTGCGATGACTGATGCCGCGCTTGGCGAGAAAGGCCAACGCCTGGGCACAGGGTGTCGCCTGTTTCGATGCCAGCGGGTCAAAATCGCAATTGGCGGGAGCAACCAGGGTGACAGGGGACGTACGCGTTGCCTGTGCCAGCGCCGGGTTCGCCGCGTCAGCCATCATATGAAACAGCGGAAAAGTCCCGACCATGGCGAGCGCATAACCCAACAACAGGATGCGCTTTCGGCCATAATGGTCGGAAAGCCACCCCGCCGCGACATAGAGCGGCGCTGCCAACAGTGCGCCGACAGCCATATAGACCAATGCGTCAGTTTCGGGGACGCGGGCAGTGCCGGTCAGGAAATAGAGCGTTCCGAACTGCGAGGTATAATAAATAACCGTCAAACCGGCAGCCACGCCGAACATGGCAACGAAAATCCGCTTGATGTTGCCGGGGTAACGGATGCTGTCCATGAACGGATTTTTCGAGACTGTGCCAGCCTCCTTCATCGCCTGAAACACCGGGCTTTCGGACAGCATGAGGCGGATCCAGAGCGAGATGGCCAGCAGCAGGATCGAAATGAGAAAGGGGATGCGCCAGCCCCATGCTTCGAACGCCTCGGTCGACATCGACGCCCGGCTGGCCAGCACGACACAGACCGCGAGCAGGAAACCGCCCGCTACCGACGCCTGAATCCAGCTGGTGTACTGGCCGCGTTTGCCGGGCGGGGCATGTTCCGCGACATAGATGGCGGCACCGCCATATTCGCCGCCCAGTGCCAGCCCCTGCAGACAGCGCAGCAAAACCAGCAGTCCTGCGGCCCACAGACCTGCGCTGGCATAGGTCGGCAACAGTCCGATCGCCGCCGTTGCCCCGCCCATCAGTGAAATGGTGATGAGAAAGGTGTATTTCCGGCCAATCCGGTCGCCGAGGTAGCCGAATATGATGGCGCCCAGCGGCCGCACGCCAAAACCCGCCCCAAAAACCGCCAGGCTAGCCAGCGTCGCTGCGCTGGCATTGTCACTGGGGAAAAACAGCTTGCCGATCAGCGCCGCCAGAATGCCGTAAACAAAGAAATCATACCATTCAAAGATGGTCCCGAGCGATGACGCGGTGATGACCAGCCGGTCGCGTTTGCCCATGCCGGATTGTGCCACATCGGTCATTTTCGCCCTTCCCCCGCTATCCAATGGGATGATGTCATAACCGTTCAACCTGCTTGCACAAGGGTGCGTCGCGGGGCAGCATGGTTGCATGACCCAGTTTATCGATTTGTCCATCCCCATCACCAACAATGTGGTTTCCGACCCGCCCGTCATGCGGCCGCAGGTGACCTATATGACCCACGACAATACGTGGGAACAGATCGCCATGTTCTTTCCAGGGTTGACGCGCGACGACCTGCCCGACGGCGAAGGCTGGGCAGTGGAGCAACTGACGCTGAGCACCCACAACGGGACGCATATGGACGCGCCGTGGCATTACCATTCCACGACGGACAGCGGCGCGACACCCGCCCCGTCGATCGATGAAGCGCCGCTCGACCTGTTTTTCCGTCCGGGAGTAAAGCTGGATTTCTCTGACAAACCGCATGGCCATGTGGTCAGCGCGGGCGAGCTGGAGGCAGAGCTGGCGCGCATCGGCCACACGCTACAACCGCTCGATATCGTGCTC
>CAZAWL010000262.1:0-3067 GCA_964488705.1 uncultured Sphingopyxis sp. | reverse complement strand
GGGGCTCGTGCGAGCCGCCCGCACTATAGTTGCAGGCGTTTCGGTACGCCGGCAGCCCGTATGGCTGCGGCCACCGGCGCGTTCATGCGCCGCTTTGTCGACTCAAACGCCGCCGGATCGAGAGCGCGGGCCACCGACAGCTGTGCTTCGATCAGCGCGTCAAGGCCCTCGGCAGCGCTGATGAAGTCGAGATAGCCCGCAGCCACGGCGGCTTGCGGCGCAAACATCTGCGCAGTCCGTATGCCGGCATAGGCCGGCGCGGTCAGTCGCGACTGCGCCAGGGCTAGGGCAAAGTCTGGCACGTCAATCTTGATCGCGGGCTCGTTCATGCCGACCACATAGTCGCCCGCCAGCCCGAGCCGGATATCGGCCGCAAGCATCAGGAACGCGCCCATCGGAAACGCATGGCCGGTGGCGCAGGTGATGACCGGGCGCGGGTGTTCGAGGATGGCGAGGATGACATCAATGCCGGCTGCCACCATCGCTGCCGATGCCTCCGGTCCCGCGGCAAAGGTCTTCATGTCAAACCCGGCTGAAAAAATATCCGGGCGACCGGTGATGAGGACGATCGCGTTCGCGCTCTGCGCCTCCGCCATTGCCGCACTCATTTCCAGCAACAATGGGCGTGACATCGCATTCACCTTGCCATCGTCAATGGCCAGATAGGCCACACCATCGTCATGTCGCATGGAAACCGTCATTGCTCGCCTCCCAATCTATATAGACCGGTCATTATATTGACGCAGTGGATGGATGATGGCAAGCACCCGGTTGGATATTTCGGACGGCACACAATCTATGGCGCGACAAGGGGTCCATCGGGACGCATTGATAGAGACGGCGATGCGCCTGTTCCGTCGGCAGGGATATGCGGCGTCCGGCCTTGTCCAGATCACCGAATCTAGCCGGGCGCCAAAGGGGTCGCTGTACCATTATTTTCCCCATGGAAAGCAACAGCTTGCTGCCGAAGCGGTGGCGCTGGCGGGCGCGCAGGTTGCCGAGATGTTGCGCGCGCATTTGGACCGGACCACGACTTTTCCCGAATTTGCGCGAGCCGTGACCGACACCTATGCCGATTGGATGGCCGAGGGCGATTACCGATCGGGTTGCCCGATAGCGACGACAATGCTGGAATGTGCCCCATCCTCGGTGCCGATCACGCGGTCAGGCCGCGACGGATTCGACCAATGGCTGGCCATCGTTGTGCAGGCATTGCGGCGTGACGGCGTGCCCACCGCCGAGGCAGAGGATGCTGCCACTGCCTTTGTCGCTGCCCTCGAAGGCGCGCTCATCTTGGCGCGGGTGCGTCAGGATGCAGCCCCGCTGCGCGCCGTCGCGGCTCATTTTTCGGCGCCACCGGCGTCGACCGGCGCGACACCGCAGTGACCGGCCGTGGCGGCATCGCAATCCGGCTATTGGGACCCGACGATGCCGAGCTCATCCTCAAAAGCGATGCGTTTGATTACCCGGCCGACCCGGTACAGACGCGGGCATTTCTGGATGACGACCGGCACATGATCATGGGTGCCATTCTCGATGGTGAATTGGTCGGGTTCGCCAGCGGGATCATCCACCTCCACCCCGACAAGCGGCCAATGCTGTTCGTGTCTGAAGTGGGCGTCAACGAGCGCCATCGACGCCGGGGCATCGGGGAACGGCTGGTGCGCGATCTGCTGACCGCGACCCGTGCCCGCAATATTCGCGGAGTTTGGCTCGCGACCGAATCCTATAATGTCGCGGCGCGTAACCTTTATGCCCGTCTCGCGGGTCGCGAAACACGGCATATCGTCGTCTTCGATTGGGATGGCGCGATGGATCATTAGAGCCTGATTCGCGTCTTCGGATGCGTCATCCTGGGCGGATCATGATCGAGGCACGGCGGCCGGGGCACGCCATGTTGCGGCTACACGTCGAAACGTACGCCCTGTGCCAGCGGCAATTGGGATGAATAATTGGTGGTGCTCGTCTGACGCCGCATATAGCCCTTCCAAGCATCAGAGCCGGATTCGCGGCCCCCGCCCGTCGCCTTTTCGCCGCCAAAAGCCCCGCCGATTTCGGCGCCCGACGGCCCGATATTAACGTTGGCTATGCCGCAGTCAGAGCCTGAGGCGGACAGAAATGCCTCTGCCTCGCGCAAGTCGGTAGTAAAAATGGACGACGACAGGCCCTGCGGGACGTCATTCTGGATGGCAATGGCCTCGTCCAGCGTTTCATAGCTGAGCAGGTAGAGAATCGGCGCAAAGGTCTCCTGCCGCACGATCTCGGTTTGTGCGCCCATTTCGACGATCGCCGGTGCGACATAGGTGCCGCCCGCGGGCACCCCCGCCGTCATCATCCCGCCACAATGGACGATGCCGCCCTGCGCCCGCGCATCATCCAGCGCGCGCATCATGGCGATCCCGGCTCTTTCGTCGATCAGCGGGCCGACCAGAACGGCCGGTTCACGCGGGTCGCCAATGGGGAGCGCGGGATAGATGGCGGTGAGCCGGTCCAGCAGCGCCTTCTTGACCGAATGGTGGACGATCAGCCGCCGCAGCGTGGTACAGCGTTGCCCAGCTGTCCCCACTGCGGAAAAGACAGCCGCGCGCACCGCCATGTCGATGTCGGCCGAAGGCGCGACGATCATCGCATTATTGCCGCCGAGTTCGAGGATGGTGCGACCCCAGCGTGCCTGAACCTGCGGGCCGACCAGCGCGCCCATGCGCGTCGAGCCGGTAGCAGAGATGACGGGTATGTCGGGTGATGCGGCCAGCGCTGCGCCCAACGGCACGCCGCCAATGACTAGCTGCGCCAGCCCGTCCGGCGCGTCGCTGCCAAAGCGGGCGAGCGCGCGGCTGAGAATGGCGTGGGTGGCCAGCGCGCTCAGCGGCGATTTCTCCGACGGTTTCCAGATGACCGGATTGCCGCACATCAGTGCCAGCGCTGCATTCCATGCCCATACAGCCACCGGAAAGTTGAACGCGCTGATGATGCCGCACGGGCCCATCGGGTGCCAGGTTTCGGTCATCTTGTGGCCGGGCCGTTCGGACGCGATCACCTTTCCATGCAACTGGCGCGACAGGCCGAC
>CAZAWL010000261.1:0-3124 GCA_964488705.1 uncultured Sphingopyxis sp. | reverse complement strand
GAAGGTGACGCTCTTGTCGAACGTCGCGCCTTCGTCGGTGGCGAGGGTCCGCCAATAGGCGACGGCGGCGTCCCACGCCGCGCCGGTGGGCGCCATCGGCCGGCCCTTCAGATAGGCAAAGGTCGCGTCGTCGGGCGCGATCAGTCCGGCGCGCGCGCCGCCCTCTATGGCCATATTGCTGACGGTCAACCGGCTTTCGATGCTCATTGTCGCGATGGTGCTGCCGCGAAACTCGATGACATGGCCGGTGCCGCCTGCGGTGCCGATGGCCCCGATGATGTGCAGAATGACATCCTTTGCGGTGACCCCCGGCCCCAGTTCGCCATCGACGCGAACCTGCATCGACTTGGACGGGGCCAGCCACAATGTCTGGGTGCCCAGCACATGTTCGACCTCGCTGGTGCCGATGCCGAATGCGAGCGCGCCCAGCGCGCCGTGCGCGGCGGTGTGCGAATCGCCGCACACCATGGTGAGGCCGGGCAGGGTAAAGCCCTGTTCAGGGCCGACGACATGGACGATCCCCTGTCGCGCATCAACGGCGTCGATATAGGGGACGCCGAACACCTCCACATTCGCCTCCAGCGCTGCGAGCTGGGCCGCGCTTTCGCCGTCGGCGATGGGCAGGCGGGCACCGGCCGCGTCGCGTCGCGGGGTCGTCGGCAGATTATGGTCGGGCACGGCCAGCGTCAGGTCGGGGCGGCGCACCGGGCGACCGGCCGCGCGGAGCCCGGCAAAAGCCTGTGGGCTCGTCACTTCATGGACCAGATGCCGGTCGATGAAGATGAGGCAGGTGCCGTCCTCCCTGCGGGCGACAACATGGTCATCCCAGATTTTTTCATAGAGGGTGCGCGCTTGGGCCATGATAATGGTGCCATAATCGCAAGCGGGATGCTGTCAAATAACAATGGGGGAGGGAGAGCGATGCTCATTCGGGAGCCGACAATGATATTGCGCGACTGGACGTCGGATTCGCGGCGCTGGTCCGATGTGGCATTGCGCGCGGGCGACATCGTCGTCGCAACGTCGCCCAAATGCGGGACGACGTGGACGCAGCGGATCATCGGCATGCTGTTGTCGGGTTCGCCAGAGCCGGTCGCGATTCAGGATGACTACCCCTGGGTCGATATGCGCGTCAAACCGATGGAGGCGGTGCAAGCGGCGCTTGACCATCAGGCCGCGAAACATGGCCGGCGATCGGTCAAGACGCATTCGCCGCTGGGTGCGCTGCCGCTGCACGACGATGTCCTCTATATCCACGTGGCCCGCGACGCGCGCGATGCCTGTATGTCGTGGCACAACCATGTCAGCGGCTACACCGCCGGTGCGCGCGCGATGATGGACCATTTCGGCATGAGTGACGAAATGATCAATGCGCCATTTCCGCCGCTGCGCGAAGACCCGCAACATTTCTTTCGCGCCTTTGTCGAAATGCCCGAATACGCACCGTTCACCGAATTCACCATCTCCACCTATGCCGAGCTGGCCGAGAGTTATTGGGCGCTGCGCCGTCAGCCCAATGTCCTGATGGTGCATTATAATGACCTCAAAGCCGACCTGGATGGCGAAATGCGCCGGATTGCGGCGTTCTGCGGCATCGATGTCGCGCCGGATATCTGGCCTTCACTGGTCGCCGCTGCTGACTTTGCCGCGATGAAGCGCGACGGTGCGCAATTGCTGCCACATGCCGTCATGGCGTGGGAGGGTGGCGCCGACCGGTTCTTGAACAAGGGCACCAACCAGCGCTGGCGCGATATCCTGTCCGCCGATGACCTGGCGGTCTATGACGCTGCGGCGGCGCGCCTGATGTCGCCGTCGCTGCGGGCATGGTCGGAACAGGGGCGGCTGGTTGCTGGCGATCCGGTGGCGTTGCCTGACTGATCTGATCCGGCTGGCATCCGCGCCTGCGCGCGCCTATATCAACGGTCATGTCCTGGCTCGCGACCATCCTCGTCATCCTTGCCACCATCGCCGTGATGGAGGGCGTCGCCTGGGCGAGCCACAAATATATCATGCACGGCTTTGGCTGGGGCTGGCACCGCGACCATCATGAACGGCATGATCGCCTGCTGGAGAAAAATGATCTCTACGCGCTGGTCGGTGCCGCGATCAGCATCAGCATGTTTGCCGTGGGCAGCCCGTGGGTCATGGGCGCGATGAGCGTTGCCCCATGGGCACCCGGCACGGCGATCGGCATCGGCGTGCTCGGCTATGGCATCCTGTATACGCTCGCGCACGACGGGCTGGTACACCAACGCTATTTCCGCTGGGTACCGAAATCGGGCTATGCCAAGCGGCTGGTACAGGCGCACAAACTGCATCACGCGACCGAAAGCCGCGAAGGCGGCGTGTCGTTCGGGTTCCTCATCGCGCGCTCGCCCGATGCGCTCAAGGCGGATTTGCGCGCGCAGGTGGCACGCGGCGAAGCGCGGTTGCGAGCGAAGGCAGATTAGCGGGCGCGAAAATCGGCGGTGATCACGCCAGCCGCTGCCAATTCCTCCTCATGGCTCGCCTCGCGCCAGCGTTCGGCCAGCGCCTGCGCCTCCCAATCCTGCATTGCCGGGTGGGCGAGGACATGGTCCACCCATGCTGCGGCCATCCCGACATCCAGCCCATAGGTGCGGATGCGAAAGGCGACGGGCGCAAAAAAGGCATCGACCGCACCAAAGTCGCGCCCCGCCAGCCAAGGCCCGCCAAATTGTGCGAGCCCCGCTTCGAACAGTTCGCGAATGCGCGCGATATTGGCCCTTAACGCATCCGACATCGGTCGCGGTGCCACCCGCACGCCGACATTCATGGTGCAATCATTGCGCAGAGCGGCAAAGCCGCCATGCATTTCCGCCACCGCGCACTGGGCAAAGGCCCGCGCAGCCGGGTCGATGGGCCAGACGCCGTCGTGCCGGTCCGCCAGATAGAGGGTGATACCCAGTGAATCATGGATCGTGCGCGGGCCATCCAACAGAACCGGTACCTGGCCGGTCGGCGAAAAGGCGCGGAAATCCTCGTAATTTGATGCTTTGGTAAAGGGCTCAATGCGATCGTCAAAGGGGATGTCCAGCCCCTTCATCAACAGCCATGGGCGCAGCGACCAGCTCGAATAATTGCGGTTGGCGGTGATGAGAGTATA
>CAZAWL010000260.1:0-3145 GCA_964488705.1 uncultured Sphingopyxis sp. | reverse complement strand
GTCGCTGCGTTCGGTGGCTGCGGTCGGTGCAGCGGGGGCGGAGTGCGCCGTCCCGGCTGCGCCCATGGACAGAGCGAGCATGGCGGCGATGCCGGTTCTGACTATGCGAAACATGCTTTTCCCCCTATCGGTTCACCCGTTCTGCCACGGGTTAGAGCAACGACAAAAATTCCTCAAACTTGCCATTTTTGCCCGTCGGCAACCGCCCCTCAAAATAGCTGAGCGTGACGGCAAAGGGATGGCGCAGTTTCTGCTGCACATGCGCGATCAGCGCCGATTCTTCCTCTGGGATCAGCGGCCGGTCCGTGACCAGCCGCAGCTCCACCGCGTCGATCGCATGCTGCACAAACTGGTATTGGCTGATCGGCGCGATGTCGCGAAACTGTTTGTAACCGAGCAACGGCCAGTGGCGCGTGCCATCGGGTTTGGTGATCATGTTGCGGGTCCGGCCCATGATCCGGCGGAGCGTCGGCCCTCCGCGCCCGCAACCGCACGGGTCGCCGGCCACGGCATGGTCGCCAATGGCATAGCGGATCATCGGCGTCGCTAGATTGTGCAGGTCGGTCACCAGCACACGGCCCACCTCTCCATGTGCGACGGGCTGGTCATCATCACCGACCAGTTCGACGATGTGGGTTTCGTTGCAGACATGGTAACAGTCGGGATTGTCCGGGCATTGCAGCGCCAGATAGCCCAGCTCCTCGCTCGAATAGCAATCGACAATGCGCGCCGGGTGCCCGTCGCTGATGCGTTCGCGCGCGTCGGCCGTCAACGTCTCCCCCAGCGTGCGCCAGCGTTTCACGCTCGGCAGGTGGTGGCCGCGCGCCGCCATCCGCTGGATCAGCGCGATCAGGTTGGTCGGATAGGCGAGCACACTGGTCGGTTCAAATTCCGCCAGCAGGTCGAGTTGCAGGTCGATATCATTTTCGATGTCGACGACGATCGCCGGCCCGGTGTCCCATAACAATCCGGCCGGCGGCCCCCAGTCGGGACGCGGGCCGAAATCATGCATATTGGCGCGAATGACCGCCAGTCGGCCGGGAAAATCATCCTCCGACCACAGATGGTATCGCGCCGTCATGCCGAGCCAGTGCAATCGATTGACGGCGGTGCGCATGACCCGGACGGGTTCGCCGGTCGACCCCGATGTATTGGCATAGCCGCAGGGACGATGCTTTGCCGGCAATTTGTCGGCGGGCGTGGCGACCGCCACGGATTGGACGTCGCGCCGCCCGATCCCCGGCAGGCGGGCGAGAGCGCCGGGTTGTGCGAGGTCGGCGGCGCTTAACCCCGCAGCGGCGAGCTTGGCGGCAAAGCCCGGCTGGTGCCGTTGATGAAATTCCGCAATCGCCGCCAGCTGGCGTAGCTGGAGATCGCGGATGGTCGCATCGTCAAGCCATTGCGACCGGTCGAGTTGAAAGACCAGCGCGGCCAGCACCGCATGTTTGTTGTCGATCAACGGCGGCCAAGGCGACAGCGCCACGTCGCTGCGCATCCGCGACAGCCGCGGGTCGGCTCGGCCGGCCAGCCCCTTCATGCGCGGTCGAGCACCCACAGGGGGCAGAGGTCGGCACCGGCATAACCGGCGCTGTCAACGAAATGGGTCGGTCCGGGCCAATGCGCCGCCGCCAACGCGCTCAATTCCGCCCGGCTGGGGTAACTGTGGACATAGGCAGAATTGGCATAGGCATCCATCTCCGCAATGGTGGCAAGGCTCCACCCGCTGGCGGCGGACAGTGCCGACCGATTGGGGGCCATCGCCTGGAATCGCGCAAACAGCCGGGCGCTGGCGACGCTGATGCCTGGCCCTTCACGCGCCACCGCCATGTTAAAGCGCAGCTTGAAATGATGAAAGCCGAGCGCCCCCGTTCGCGCTTCGGCGAGCACCGCCTCCGCCCCGGCGATGGGCTGCGGCGTGGCGAAACAGCGTATCACGACGCGGCCCCCGGTTCGGACGACCCGGGCCAGTTCGCGCAACAGCCGCGCCGCGTCGACCGGCCAGTCGAGCATGGTCATCGCCCCGTCGCTCATGACTGCATCAACCGATGCAGGTTCGATCGGCATGTTGCGCCAATCGGCCAGAATCGCGCGTCGGGTCCCCGAATCGCCGGGCCAGGCGAGGTCGATCATCGACTGGCTCCAGTCGACGGCGATGATGGATCGCGGCAGATTGGCGAGTTCCGGGGTCACGCCGAGCAACAGCCTTTGGCCATCGCCGACGGGCAGCAGCGCGTCGATGGCAGCGGCGACCGCCGCGTCCGGACGCAGCGGCAGTTGCAATGTCGGCCAGCGCAAGTGGAAATCGCGCGGGCGGGGAACCGCGTCGTCGCATTCGCGCGGGTCCGCCACCGCGTTCACGCCGGTCAGCGTCCGCCCAGCAGGCTGCCCAATATGCCGCGCGCAATGCGGCTGCCGAGGCTGCCGGCCACCTGGCGACCGATGGAGCTGGCTGCCGATCGTGCAGCGGACTGCAGCATCTTGTCGGCCATCGATGGGCGGGCGGCCTCTCTCGCCGCGGCGCGGGCTGCTGTCGCCTCCGCGCGCAGCCGCTCACGCTCGGCTTGCGCCCGCACCTTGGCCTCCTCTTTGGCGGCAACGGCCTCGGCGCGCGCGGTATCTTCGGCGGCTTCGGCTTCGGCGGCCGCAGCAACCGCCGCGTCAGCCTTTGCCGCCAGCAACTCCTCTGCCGATTCGCGGTCGAGCACCGTGTCATATTTGTCGGCGATGGCATCGGTGCTGATCATCACGCCACGTTCCTGCGGGCTCGCCGGGCCGACCCGCGACGACGGCGCCTTGATGAGCGTGCGTTCCACCATCGACGGGGCACCATCGGGTTGCAGCAACGACACCAGCGCCTCCCCGATTTTGAGTTCGGTGATGACTTGCGCGACGTCGATGGCGGGGTTGGGGCGGAACGTATCCGCCGCCGCTTTTACCGCTTGTTGGTCGCGCGGGGTAAAGGCGTTGAGCTTGTGCTGGATGCGGTTGTTGAGCTGTGCCGCCACCGTATCGGGAATGTCGATCGGGTTCTGGGTGATGAAATAGACGCCGACCCCCTTGGACCGGATCAACCGGACAACCTGTTCCACCTTTTCGGTCAGCGCTTTGGGCGCATCGTTGAACAGCAGGTGCGCCTCATCGAAAA
>CAZAWL010000259.1:0-3158 GCA_964488705.1 uncultured Sphingopyxis sp. | reverse complement strand
ACCGCGACAATGGCCCATATGCATCGGACCTGTCGGGTTGGCAGACACATATTCGACATTGACGGTGACACCCTCGCCTTTGGCAGATCGGCCATAATCCCGCCCCAGGCGATGGATGGCGGTCAATTCGTCACGCCACAGGTCCAGCGACAAGCGCAGGTTGATGAACCCCGGCCCGGCAATGTCCGCGCTGTCGATCCCGTCGACCCCGCGCAACGCCGCAACGAGCCGCTCGGCCAGTTGGCGCGGGTTGGTGGCCGCCGGTTTCGCGAGTACCATCGCCGCATTGGTTGCCATATCGCCATGGGCGGGATCGCGCGGCGGTTCGATAGTGATTGCTCCTCTCGCCAGGCCGGGCGGCAGGTCGCCCTCGGCCACCAGCGCATCGAGCACGGCATGGAGCCGTTCAGCCATCGCTGCATAAAGGGTCATCGCATCATCCTGTTCATGGTCACCGCCCATATACCAAAACGGCGGGGAGACGCCCCGCCGTTTTCATTCCTTCCGGTCGGGACCCCGCCGTGTCAGCGGGTCACATTATATTGCAACTGGTCCTGCGTGAGTTGAAAGCCGACCAGCAATTCATAGGTCGCGCGGGTCACCGCAGCACGGACATCGGGTTCCGACAGCGGATCGACAGCGGCATCCTGATCACCCGCACGTCGTCGGGCCGTGATGCGGCGGCGGATATCGTCTGGCAGTTCGAGCGCCGACCGGTCGACATAGGCGCCGGCGGTGCCGCTGGCCTCCGCACGCGTGGCACCCGCGACAAAGCGCAGCGTCACCATATTGGTATCCTTGGCCACGACGGCGGTTCCGCCCTGCACGATGGTCGAGAAATAGGGCAGTTGCACTTCGCGCGCCGGGCCCGCATCACGACGCGTCGCCTGCACGGCAAAGGTCGCGCCGACATAGACGCGCGCCTCCACATCGTTGCACACGGTGGCGACGTTGGTGATGGTGGCGACAACGTCGATCGCCGCAGCCTCGCGGCTCGTTGCCGGGTCGAACATCGTCACATCGCCGGTATGGGTGGGCACGCCGACCGCAGGGCACAGGCTGCGCGTTGCGGTGATGCCGACGCCCGAACTGACGTCAATTTCATTGTTGCGCGCACAACCGCCGACCAGCAGAGCCGCGCCGACCATGCACAACAGTGCGGTACGCGTGGAAATTGCATTCTGGCCAGCAATGGGCGCGGATTTCGCATTGATCATCTGAATAGAGAATCCTCTGTGGGGCCCCTGCGCCGCCCCGCACGAACCGGTCAACCGCCACTCCCCTGCCCCGCCGCGCCATCAAAAGCAAGTGATCCTGCTTGCCGACCGTCGATCGGGGGAATAGGAGCACGTCATGCCCCGTCCCACGAACAGCATCACGCAATGACAACGCGCCCGACACTCCATCTCTACGTCGCTGCGCCGCGCGGATTTTGCGCCGGCGTCGACCGCGCCATCCGTATTGTGGAGATTGCAATCGAACGATTTGGCCCGCCGGTCTATGTCCGGCATGAAATCGTCCACAACCGCTATGTCGTCGACGCGCTGCGCGACAAAGGCGCGGTTTTCGTCGAAACGCTCGACGACGTGCCCGACGGCGTGCCCGTCGTGTTCAGCGCGCACGGCGTGCCCAAGGCGGTTCCCGCCAAGGCGGAGGCGCGCGGCCTGTCGTATCTCGACGCGACATGCCCGCTGGTCAGCAAGGTCCATCGGCAGGCCGAACGTGCCTATGAGGCAGGCCGCCACATCATCTTTGTCGGCCATGCCGGCCACCCCGAAGTCATCGGCACCTTTGGCCAATTGCCCGAAGGCGCGATGACGCTGGTCGAAACGGTTGACGATGTCGCGATGCTGACGCCGCCAAACCCCGATGCGCTGGCCTTTCTGACCCAGACGACATTGTCGGTCGACGATACGGCGGCGATCGTGTCGGCGCTTCAGGCCCGTTTCCCCGGCATCACGGCGCCAAAGGGTGAAGATATTTGCTATGCTACGTCGAACCGGCAGGACGCGGTCAAGGCCATCGCCGAACGATGCGATTTGATGCTGGTGATCGGCGCGCCCAACAGTTCCAATTCGCTGCGATTGGTCGAGGTTGCGGAACGGCGCGGCACGCGCGCGCGACTGATCCAACGTGCGACCGAGATCGAGCTGGACTGGTTTGACGGTGTCAGTTCGGTCGGCCTGACCGCAGGGGCGTCCGCCCCTGAAATCCTGGTGCGCGAAGTGGTCACATTGTTGCAGCAGCATTTTACCGTCGTCGAAGAAGAAGTGCGCACGGCAGAGGAAAAAATGATCTTTAAGCTGCCGCGCGGCCTAGAGGATGCGGTGGAGGCCTGATGGCGGTATTCACCCATGTCGGCGCAGAGGATATTGCCGCGTTTCTGCGGGGATTTGGCATCGGCCCGCTGACCAGCGCAAAGGGAATCGCCGAAGGCGTCGAAAACAGCAATTACCTCGTCGATGCGGGCGGCACGCGCTATATCCTGACGTTGTATGAGCGGCGCGTCGACCCCGACGACCTGCCCTTTTTCATCGCGCTCACCGACCATCTGGCGAAGGCCGGATTGCCCGTGCCGCGTTTTCTGCCGGACCTGTCGGGTCAGCATGTGCAACAACTGGCCGGCCGCGCTGCCTGCCTGATTCAATTCCTGCCGGGCGTGTCGGTGACAAGGCCCAGCGGCCGGCACGCCTATGCCGCCGGCATGACCCTGGCGCGGATGCATGACAGCACCGTCGGTTTTGACGCGGGTCCGGCCAATGCGATGGGCCTGTCCGCATGGCCCGATCTGCTCGACCGGCTCGGCACGCGGGCCGACATGTCCTGGCCCGGCCTGCACGAATTGCTGGCCACAGAGATTGATTTTCTGCGCGAAAACTGGCCGCACGACCTGCCGCACGGGGTCATCCACGCCGACCTTTTCCCCGATAATGTGCTGATGTCGGATGACGAAGTCAGCGGCGTCATCGATTTTTATTTTTCATGCCGCGACGTGACCTTGTTCGACCTCGCCATCATGCACAGCGCATGGTGTTTCAGCCCTGATGGCACGCACCACCAGGCGCAATTGGCCGCCGGCATCATCGCCGGTTACGAGTCGGTCCGTCACCTGACCGACGCAGACCGGGCGGCACTGCCCGTGCTGGCGCGCGGCGCAG
>CAZAWL010000258.1:0-3207 GCA_964488705.1 uncultured Sphingopyxis sp. | reverse complement strand
TCCGAAGTGCACCGCACGTCTCACCCAGGCGCACATCACGCTCCGTCCAATTTCGCGACCATGATTCACTTTTTGGAATGATTCATCCCATGGCGATCATGGTCTAGGCGACGATGTCGAGCAAAGCGTCGCAAAATGCCCCGACCGGGTCGGGCACCGTATAGGCCCGTATTGATCGCGCCGCCGCCGCGCCAATCGTCTGCCATTGGTCGCGCGCCTGCCACGCCCTTTCCAGCGCGGCATCGAGTGCGGCATCGCTCGCACTGGCGGCGATAAAGCCGGTCACGCCGTCAACCACGACCTCGGCATTGCCGCCGACGTCGGTGACGATGGGCACGCGCCCATTGAGCATCGATTCGACCAGCGACAGCGGTAATCCCTCACAACGCGACGGCAGGATCAGCCCATGGTGGTCGGCCCAGATGGCGTCGGGCCGCTCGGTAAAGCCGGCAAATGCGACGCTCGACAGATTGAGCTGCGCAGCCATGCTCTCCAGTCCCTGCTGATTGTGACCGCTACCATATAGCGTCACGCTCAGCGCGCGTTTGCGCCATTTCGGCTGCGCCAGGACACGGAACAAAATGTCCTGCCCCTTTTCCCTGATGTCCAGCCGCGCGAGGCAGGCGAGCCGCAGAATTGGTCCGGCGGCGGGCCAGGCCGGCGCTGCGTCCCACGCACAGTCGAACGGGTTGCGGATCACCCGCGCATTGGGGAGGCTCTGCCCGACCTGAATCTCCGTCAGCGCGCGGTTATGCTCCGAAACGAACAGCGCTGACGCGGCAGCGGGATAGACGCTGCGCAAATGGTCGCGCAGGTCATCATCCGGCCAGTAGATATCGTCCGCCTTTTGACTGATGATGACAAAGGGCAGCTGGCGGGCGAGCGCCTGTTTCGCCTCCAGCCAGCCGTCATGGTTGATGCCCTGCGAGATGACGACGATGTCGGCACCATGGCGCCGGGCCATCTGCCCGAACTGGAAAATCGTCATCGGCCGCATCAGCGGCCACAAGATGGAAACCAGCGAGCGCGCCTTTTGCGGCAGCCAACGCGGCCCGCGCAGGTCAGCAACGTGACAGCCGGATTCGATCAGCGCGGTGACCGCACGCATGTCGCGATGACGCCACAGATGGGGCTTGAGAACGGCGACATGATGGCCGGCCTGCGCGAGGCGCATGGCCGCTCTGCGCCACAGCTCCTCGCTGCCGCCCCACTGCCCGTTGCTGCTCACAAACAGGATATTTTTTCGTGGCCGATCCGGCACCGTCACACTGCAAACCCCCATGAACCCGGCCATGCAACTGCCAGCATATCACCGCGCCCCCCCGTGGCGGGAAACGCCAATCTTTACAATCGCATTCTTCCACCTTCGGGGAACGCTTGCCAGCTTCTTCACCAACGCATATGCACGCTCATCGCCAGTCAGGGGGGAACGGGTGTCACACGCGGATTGCAGGCCTCTGGTGTCTGCCATTATCCCTGTCTATTGCGCCGAAGCGACGCTGGGCGAAACGCTCCAGTCGGTGGCGGCCCAGACGTGGCGCAACCTCGAAATCATCATAGTCGATGATGGATCGACCGACGGCAGCGCCGCCATCGCCGCCCAATTTTGCGCAGACCATGCGCACGCCCGCATCGTCCACCAGCCCAATCTGGGCGTCGCCGCCGCCCGCAATCGTGGTCTGGCGGAGGCGAAAGGCACGTGGGTCGCCCTGATCGATTCCGACGACATCTGGCATCCGGACCATATCGAGGCCTTGGTCAGCAAGGCGGTGGCGGACCCGACGCGTCCAGCCATGCTGTATGCGCAGTCTCGCTATACCGACGTCAAATCGAACATCGTCATCTCGCCAGCGGTAACGCGGCCCCACGGCAATATGTTGGCGCAACTCGCCTATCACAACATGGTGGGTAATGGCTCCGCGCTGTTGCTTGATCGCCAGCTGGTGCTCGCCTTGGGCGGCTATGACACCCGCTTGCGCGCCATGGGCTGTGAGGGGTGTGAAGATTATTTGCTGCAAATGCGGATGGCGGCCCGATATCCCGTTGCGGCAACTCCGCTCTATTCGGTCGGCTATCGCCAACTTCCCGGGGGCATGTCGAAAAATGTGCATCGCATGCATGCGTCCCGACTGGCCGCACAGCGCATATTGCGCACCGAAGAAGCCTCAGCGGCGGGCGTACCCGCCCGCGTGTGGCGCTGGAGCCAGGCCGACAGCCTGATGACTTTGTTCCGCTGGCAGGCCCGCCAGGGACATCTGGCCCGCGCTGCCGTTTCGGCGATCCGTGCCATGCTGATCGACCCTGCCGGGTCGGCCAGCAACGTTGCGGACGATGCCGCCCGGCTCATCTGGCGCCTGTTCGGTGGCGGCCGCGGGCAGCAACCGCGCTATCTCCATTTTCTGGAAGCCGACCCGTACCAACGGGACATCTGCATGTACGACGCGATCCCGATGCACCGCCTGTCGAGCCAGCTGCGGCGACGCCGCGTTCTGGCGCTCGCCCAGGAAGCAGCAGACGAGCGGCGTGCCACTGACTTTGAGCCGGTCGGCAGCACCCCGGCGCCGATTGATGTGATGGCGGCAGGGGCGGGATGATCCGCCTGCTCCGCGTCGGGCAGTGGTGGGAACCCAAATTGGCCCCGGCACTGACGGCTGCTTATGCGACCGCGCTCTATGCAGGCATCCCGTTGACTGCGGCGCTGCCGCAACTGGGGCTTTTGCTATTGGCGATGATTTGCGGGGCGGCGTGCGTCAGCCTCGTCAACGATCTCACCGACCGCGCCGACGATGCGCTGTGCAACAAGCCCAATCGGCTGGCGGGCCGGTCCAACGCCGCAATCGCTGCCCTGCTCGCACTGCCTGTCACCGGCGGCGCGTTGGTCGCGTGGCTGTGGCGCGACCAACCGGCGCTCTTGCTGGCCTATGGCGGCGCATGGCTCGCTTTCGCACTCTATTCGTTACCGCCGGTTCGGGCAAAGCAGCGCGGCGGGTGGGGGGTGTGCGCCGATGCGGCCGGTGCGCACATGTTCCCGGCGCTGATGGCTGCGCTGTGCCTATTGCCTGCCGATGGCGCACCGCCGGTGGGGTGGCTGGTCCCGCTGGCGATCTGGGCGGTCGCTTATGGGGTGCGCGGCATAGTGTGGCACCAGTTGATCGACAGAGACAATGACCTGACCGCACAGGTGTCGAGCCTGGTTGTGCGGCATCC
>CAZAWL010000257.1:0-3210 GCA_964488705.1 uncultured Sphingopyxis sp. | reverse complement strand
CCGATCGTCATGGCCGGGGGCGTCTGGTATCTGCGCGAATGGGAGGATTGGATCGACAATCCCGAACTGGGCCAGATCAGCTTTCAATTCGGCACCCGCCCGTTGCTGACGCATGAAAGCCCGATCCCGCAGGATTGGAAGGACGCGCTGCGCACGCTGGAGGAGGGGGATGTGCTGTTGCACAAATTCTCCCCGACCGGTTTCTATTCGTCGGCGGTCAAGACCCCTTTTCTCTATAATCTGATGGCGCGATCAGCCCGGCAGATTCCGTTCGGTAAGGTTGAATGCGGCATCAACAGCTATCGGCTGGAGGCGGACCGCAAAAAATATTGGGTGGCGCCGCAAAGCGCCGAGCTGGCACGGCAATGGATGGCGGCCGGCTTTACCAGCGCGCTCAAGACGCCCGATGACACGTTGGTGTTCGTCACGCCCGACGAACGCGAACAGATCCACACCGACCAGACCGAGTGCATGGGTTGCCTGTCGCATTGCGGATTTTCGTCCTGGAAAGACCATGACGACTATAGCACCGGCCGGCTCGCCGACCCGCGCAGCTTTTGCATCCAAAAGACGCTACAGAGCATCGCGCATGGCGGGGGTGTCGACAATAACCTGATGTTTGCGGGCCACGCTGCCTTCAAGTTCAAGCAGGACCCGTTTTATTCCAACAACTTCACCCCCACGGTGAAACAGCTGGTCGACCGCATCCTGACAGGCGATTGATTTCGCCAGTCAGGGGCAGGCGGGCAACTGCTATTGGTCGTCGCGGCGCATGGGTAATACCAGTCCGACCATCAGCGCCGCAATGACAGTGCCGACAACGGCCCACAGCGCGACTAAGGCTAGCGCGATCAGCTGGACGAGGATCTGGCTGCCCATCGTCATGCCCTCGCCATAGCCAGAGCCGGTAAACCAGTCGAATGACAGGAACAGCGCCGACAGGATGATGCCGACTTTTGCCGCGCCCGCCATGGCCACGACTTGGCCGCCGGGGTCGGGCCAGCGCAAGAAAGCGGGCGTCAGGCGCGGCCCGAAATGTGCGGCGAGCGCCGCAAAAATGCCGAGCAGCCATGCCGAGCCGATCGAAATCGTCGACCCCGCCGCTGCAAAGGCCAGAATGCCCGCGACCAACCCGTCGGCCATCGCGGTTGCGTCGATCGCCCGACGAAGCGCGGCCATGGCGAGGCTCGCCGTCATAGCCGTGGTGGCCGCCGTCAACATGGCGACGGCGCTGTCATCCATGCGAAAAGCATTGTCGTCGACGCCGGTCATCGTGCGGCCGGCGGCATAGGCCGCCACGCCAATCGCAAGGGCGCCGGCCCCGGCGAGCCGCCAGCCGGCGTTCGACGCAGGCGGCGCATCGGCCGGCTGGCCGATCAGGCGCAGAGCAACGAGAAGCGAACAGAGGGCGACAAAGAATAAGCTAAGGCCGCCCGCTGCGTCGATCACGCCCTGCTGGGCGAGCCAACCGCCGCCCCATGTGGCGCGGAGCACCGGCGTCAACACCAATAGCGACCACAAACCGCTGAACCCCAACAGCCAGCCGGTTCGTGCCCGATGCGCCAGCCCCGCAGTCAGTGCAGCGACCGCCATCAACAGGCCGACCCAGTTGATCGCGACAAAAGCGGTTTCGGCGATGGTTGTGTCGTCGCGCACCGTGCCCATCGCGTTGAGCATGAAATTGGTGCCGCCGCCGATCCAGGTTGTTCCGAACAGGTCGAACGCCAGCGAATAGCCGACGGCAAAAAAGATCAGCGTGGCCAGCGCCATGCTGGCGATCGTGACGCTGGCCGACCGGGCGGATTCACCCGCGCCATGCTGGTTGGCGCAATAGGCGATGATCCCCGGGATACCGGCGACCAGGGCGATGAAAACGGCGGCATAGACGAGCGCGCTGTCGCCGCTGTCGGGAATGATGACCGTCGCCGGGTCGATGCCGGTCGCTCCTGCGGTCGCCGCTGACACCAGCATGGCGACACCTGCGACCCATTTGCCCGAGCGCAATGCGCGTTCTACCATCGTCCAAACCCCCTATTGCCATAAGGCCGCGTCAGTTGACCGGACCGTAGCATGCCGTCATTTTGTGACTATTGCCCTAATTGACAGGGGACGCAATCATGCCGGCATGACCCGCGCCACAGGCGCTTGATTGTCGCTCGGCCCTCTGGTTATGCTAGAGCGATTTCGCGTGCAGTGGACACACCGAACGGCTCGGGGGCAGAATGCGTGCAACGCACAAATCGCGGAAGACAAGAATGCTGGGCCGCGATTTTGATTCAATCAAAATCGAACAGGGTCTAGGCTGAGCGGAAGCAAGGCGTGGCGGGGGCAATGGCACATATGGCACATTATTTTTCGGCCCGGCTTTCGCGGTTCGGCCGGTGGCAATCAGCCATCGCCATTGCGATGCTTGGCGCGGCGGGACTGGTGATGTTCGTCCTGTCGAGTTCGCCCGCGACAGCGCAGGACCGTCGCCCGCCCTATTGGGCTTCGCTGAACAGGCCGGAGGCTATTATGCGGCGCGGCCCGTCGACCGAAATGCGCGCCATGTGGCAGTATCAGCGGCTGGATTTGCCCATGCTCATCATTGCGGTGCGCGGCGATTGGCGGCAGGTGCGCGATCCCGAAGGCGTGACGGGCTGGATGCACAAGCGGCTGTTGAGCGGGCGGCGCACCGCCATCGTGACCAGCGACCGACAGCCGATGCACGTCGAACCGGACAGTAGTTCGCCGGTCGCCTATCGCGCCGAGGAGGGCGTCGTGGGCCGATTGGGCGATTGCCGGAACGGCTGGTGCGAATTTGACGTACGTGGCCGCTATGGCTGGATCAGCACCGACGGCATCTGGGGCGACGGCGCACCGCAATAGCGAGGCAGGCGGGGCCAGGGCACGCGCCCCGGCCCGCGCACATCAGGCTCTAGCGACCGCAATGGCGGTGGGCGTAACGATGGTTGTGCCGGTCGCGCAAATCCTCGCGATATTCGCGGCGCGCCTGGCGCAGGTCAGTGCGCTCATTGCGGATGCGCGCCGGGCTGCCCCAGCGATAGGCGCGGGCAAGATCGCGCTGTTCTGCACGAATGTCCTGCCGGTCACGGGCGAGCTCGCCACGGCCGTGCGCCGACGCGGCGGTCGGGACGAGCGTGGACGCGGCCAGGGCTGTCAACAGCGCGGCGGCCATTTTGGGTTTGAGGGTGGGTTTCATCTGGGTTG
>CAZAWL010000256.1:1934-3242 GCA_964488705.1 uncultured Sphingopyxis sp. | reverse complement strand
ATCTTGTCGGCGATCGGATCGAGGAAAATGCCTAGCCGCGACACGGCCCCCTGGGCGCGGGCCAGATAGCCGTCGAAATAGTCGGTGATGCCCATCAGGCAATAGAGCGCAAAGCCGAACATCCAGCCCGTTTCCCAGCCGGGAAACCACAGCAGCGCGACCAGTATCGGCACCGCAAATATGCGCGACAACGTCAATATGTTCGGCAGGCTCAGCACGTCAGTCCAACCATATGGTCCCAATAGGGCGCAGACCCCATACCGCCCCCATACCGCATTGCCGCGCACCAGCGCAAAAGACTTTTGACGGGCGCGGTACAAACCCATAAGGCCAGTGGCACAGGGCGCCCGCGGTCGGCGGGACGGCGCAGTGGAAAGCACGGGTTCGTCAATGCAGGGTGCACTTCGACTATTGTCACGGCGCAGGTTCCTGCCGCTATTTGCCACCCAATATCTGAACGCGTTCAACGATAATCTGTTCAAGATGGCGATGGTCATCCTCGCCACCTATACGATTTTGAACGGCGGGGAGGCCGAGGAGGCGCAATATAATGCGCTCGCCGGGGCGATATTCATCCTGCCCTTTTTCCTGTTGTCGGCGGTCGCGGGCCAGTTGGCCGACAGCGGTGACAAGACGCGGCTGATCCGCATCATCAAGACGGCGGAAATCGGCATCATGGTCATCGGCGCCGCCGGCATCTGGATAGAGAATATCCCGCTGATGTTTGTCGCGCTGTTCGCCATGGGGGTCCATTCGACATTTTTCGGCCCGATCAAATATGGCATCCTGCCGCAACATCTGGAGGATGAGGAGGTGCTGGGCGGCACCGGGCTGGTCGAGGCGGGAACCTATATCGCGATACTGACCGGCACCATTGCCGGTGGCATCATCCCCGCTCATGTCGCGGCGCCGGCGGTCATCATCGTTGCGCTGATCGGACGGGTGACGGCGCAATATGTCCCGCCTGCACCGCCAGAGGCCGACGCGCCGCCGTTAAAGGTCGACTGGAACATCTTCCGGTCGAGCTGGCGGCTGGTATCGCAAACCATGCATGTGCCGCGCCTGTTCCTCGCGATCATGGCGATCAGCTTTTTCTGGGCCATCGGCGCTGTATTGGCAGCCCAATTTCCGCCAATGGTCAAAAATGCGCTGGGCGGCGACAACACCGTCGCGACGCTGTTCACCGCGATATTCTCGGTCGGCGTCGCCATCGGTTCGGTGGCAATCAACCGCATATTAAAGGGCAGCGTGTCGGCCAAATTTGCGCCCGCATCGGTCATCGTCAGGGGGTTGTTCGTATTGCGGCTG
>CAZAWL010000256.1:0-1924 GCA_964488705.1 uncultured Sphingopyxis sp. | reverse complement strand
CGTGATGAGGACGCCGGTGACCCGTATCAAGGATTGCTGCTGTGGTGGGCCGTGCGCGGCTGGGTCCATGTCGGCGACCAGCTGATCACCTGGCGCGAATTTCTGGCGGTCGGGCAGGGCGACCTGATTATCGTTGCGTTGCTGGGCATTGCCGTCGCCGGGGGCATGTTTGTCGTACCGCTCTATGCCTTTTTGACGACGACGGTCGCCAAATCGCAGACGTCGCGGACCATCGCCGCCAACAATATCGTCAATAGCGGGGCGATGGTGCTGGGCGCGCTGGCCTATTCGCTGTTGTCAGCGGCAGGGGTCAGCACCACCGACACATTATTCCTGATTGCCGCAGCCTGCAGCGTGTCGGCCTGGATCGCGCAGAAACTGCACCTGGCCTGCGACTAGCCCCGACGACGGAGCCGGGCGATCAGGCCAGAAAGACCATCGCGCAGACAAAGACGAGCGCAAAGGTCGTCAGCGCATCGCGCAGGTCGCCCGGGCGCAGCCACGGGTCGGGACGTACCGCCGCACGGCGAACGGCGCGCCCGGATGGCGTTTCGCCGACGATGATATCCTGCTGGCGCATCAACGGTCCGTTGAGAGCGCGGCTGGCGCTGGTGAGGCCGAACAGGCCAATCAATTTGCTGTCCATGCCGCGATGGTTAGCGCGGCGTTAAACTTTGCCAAGGCCAATAGAGGGTTAACAGCTGCGCCGTCCCGACGAGGGACAAAGCCGGTTTTTGTGGTTAACGCCTGCGCTGCCCATCGCGCCGACCACCACCCCTCCTCCCCACCCGGCCGCCAATGGGACCAATAGCTTTTGGTGGCCGGGTGGGGAGGAGGGGTGGGTGGAGCTTGCGTCCGCACAGCGGACCAGGGGTTAACGCCTGCGTTGCGGCTGGACCCGCATCGGCTGACCGTCCGGCGCCCCGCGTTCGCCCGGCGGACAGGTCGCATAGGCAAAGCTGCGGTTCATGCACAGCCGCACCTCGTTCAGCCAGTTCCCGTCAGACAGTTGCACCGAAACGGCTGAGGCGGAAAGGCCCGGGTTGGCCGACGCAAAGGCGCGGCGCAGGTCACCCGCTGTCGGCCCCGCCGCGGCAAGTGCGACCATGTCGGGCATGACAACCCGGTCATAAATGCGGGCCGCGGTCGCGAAATATTCCTCCGGCGTGTCGGCCATGCAGGTGCCATGCCGTATCCATTCATGCTGGAGCAGATCGGGCGACGGTGTCCGGCACAGCTGGGCGCGGAGCGTCTCAGCCGCCACCGGCCCGATGTTGCGACAATATTGCGGCCAATCGCGCCCGTTCGTCTCCGGCCACAGCCCATGCAGGACAAAGCCGAATTGTCCCGCCCCGACCCCGCATTGCAGCGAGTCGGGGTCATTGTCCCGCGTACGGGCGCAATGACCGGGCGACCAGCTGATCGCCAGCGTATAGCGCGTGACCGGCGTGCGCCGCACCGCACCAGGGTCGGGTCGCTCCAGCGGCGGCATGGCAAAGGATTCGGGCAGCACGCAGGCAGCCGACGCAGCGGTTGCCGTCGCAGGCGCAGCCGTTTGCGCCGCCACGTCGCCGCGCCACCACAGCCAGCCCCCCGCCAGCAGGATCAGCGCGACCAGCGCGACGAACCGGGTTTCAGGCGCTGGCATGGTCGAGCCCGATATCGACCGCCGGCGCGCTCTGCGTCAGACGTCCGACAGAGACATAGGTCACGCCGGTAGCGGCGATCGCCGCGATCGTATCGAGCCGCACGCCACCCGAAGCCTCCGTCGGCACCCGTCCCGCAACCAATGCGACCGCACGGCGCAACGTCGCCACATCCATATTGTCGAGCAACAGGTGCGTCGCGCCAGCGGCCAGCCCTTCCTCTATCTGGTCGATCCGGTCGACCTCGAGGATGATGCGACCGATACCCGCAGCAACCG
>CAZAWL010000255.1:0-3245 GCA_964488705.1 uncultured Sphingopyxis sp. | reverse complement strand
TGCCGCACTCGATGCCGCGCTGGAAAGGGCGTGGCAGGCGCGCGACCAATGGCAGGCGATTGGCGCGGCGGCGGCGCGATCGATTCGGGATTATACCGTTCCCGACCCGGTCGGGGCATTTTGCGACACTTTGCTCGACATCGTCGCCTAGACAATGATCGCCAGGGGATGAATCGTCCCAAAGAGTGAATCATGGTCGCGATATTGGACGGAGCCTGATGTACGCCTTTGTGAGACGTGCGGTGCACTTCGGACAATGACGATCACGCCCTGGGCACGCGCCGGCCTTGAAGCCGTCAGGCCGCCAGCCATTGCCTGAACCGGCTGAGACGGGAGCGGAGGTCCCGCACGGGGGAGACGTGCGGCCGTTCCGTTGCAACGACTTCGATGTCCTGATGCAGCACGCTGCGAACCTTTTGACCATTTTCCATCGCAAAAACCGCCCATTTGAACCAGACCTCGGGCCCGTCGCGGCCGACCCAGCCCGCGTCGCGGGGGAAAACGGTCGTTCGCCACAGGCTCTCGGTTGTCCGTACCTCTTTGTCCCGGATCGGCACCGGCGGGCCGACCGCCTCGGTCAGATCGGTCAGCGTCAGACCGGAAAAATAGGCCGGCCAGTCGTGGTGCAACGCAAACCGCTTTCCCTGAACGGGGATATAGTCGGGCAGGACCAACATGTTGCGCTGATAATCCAGCAGCGACGACATCAGTGCCGGGTCGATAGAGCCAAAGCGCTCATGCAGCAGCTGTCCCAGCGCCTCATACAAGTGGTCTGCATCCTTGGCCAAGCGCGTGAGCACCGCGTGGGTCACGCTCAACGTCCCGTTGGCGTCACCCAGATCCGAAACGGTGACCTGATCAGCGATGGTCGTCTCGTTCGCAATCAGGTCGATATAGATCGATCGTACAAAGGCATGAATCTGCCCGTTCCGGTAAATTTTCGCGACAAACTCATCAACGACAAGCTTGTAAAATTCGCGGAACGACACGCCGAAGCTCGCGCGCAGGGCGATCGCAATCAGGCGGGTCAGGCCCCCGCAATGCAGTGCCCTGAAAATCGCGGTATGGACATTCATCGCGATCCATTCGTCGGTCGAGAAATTTTTCGATCCGACGATGATTTCCTGAAATATCCCGTCGCCGACATAGCAATCGAGATTGCCGCTGGGGTCGCGGACGACCCGCCGGATCGTCTCCAACCCCCATAAATCGCGATACGCGGCGTCAGCCGCGGGCGCGTTCGGGAGCAAGTTGAAATAAAATACCGAATAATCGTCGTGGAGCCCCCACTCCATCAACTGCGCGAGGCATTCAGTCCACAGATCAAAATTGTCACCGGGAATCCCCATGATCAGCTGTAGGTCGACGCTGGCGCCGAGGTTCATCAGCTCCCGTGCCACATCATATTGTTTTTCAGCTGAAATATTCTTGCGGTCAACGCTTTCCAGAACATGGGCGTTGGTATGTTGTATGGCTAGAGACGGCTGAAATCGGACATTATGAGCCATCAGATTCTTGGCGATGGCGACCGACCGCGTCGGGTTGTTTTTGGCAGGGCTGAAGTGAAAGTTTTTCTGGAAATTGTATCGGTCTGTCATCTTCGTGAAATGATCAGCAATGTCGATATCGCGCGGCAATATGCCAAAATTGGCATCGGCCATAAGAAGCATGGAGATGTCGCTGGACGTCAGCCATTCAATTTCCGACTGCACCCGTTCGATCGGAAACTGCCTGATCTTGGACATCGTGTTCGAGCCCCAATCGCAATAGGAGCAGCTATAGGGGCATCCGCGATTGGTTTCCCAAATTGCCGCAAACCGCGAATCTTTGTCATTATCGATCAAATTGCGATAATATTCTGATTGCGCCAGGTACGGGCTTATCGAAAAATCGCGCGGTATGCGCGGGGCACCCGTGTACACCATGTCTCTGGCGTCGCCTTCGGGTAGATATAATCCCGGTATTTTTCGGAAATCATGCGTGCCATCGCATATTTCGATGAGTAGCGAATTAAAAGTATCCTCACCGTCTTTGGAAACGACGATGTCAATATAGGGGTTTTTTCGGAAAAATTCCGGGTCTTTGACTTGGGGATGGGGTCCGCCGGCGACTATGACGCAGTCCGGATTTATGCGCTTGATATTATCGGCGAGCTGACACTGAAGCTCGAAATTCCAAGTATAGCAACTCAGTCCAACGACATCTATCGCGGAGAAATCATGGGATTCGACCATTAGGTCGACGGCTTCGCGGCGATATATCGGCTCCAACCAGCGAATTTTGCCGTTTAGTCGCGGTTCCTGTTCTGCAGCTGTCTTTAGCAATCCCCAGACATAAGGGAGAAAGTTGATAGCGGCGCTCGCGTTCAACTCGCTGATGAGGACCGATTTCATAGCTTTTTTCCACGGGGATGCGCCACAGTGCGACGGCGGGGTGCCGCGGCCTGCACTCTGATCAGGCACCCGTCGCCGATCCGTGATGGCGCCTCGTCGTTCGGCTTGCGCACAATGTTTGGCACCATGTTGTCCCCGCCGGGCCCGATATCAGCGTTGGCGTGATTTTAGTGACACGAATGTGACTTGCACGAAACGGCTCTGCCCGACATTGGCGGCTGCACGATTCTGTCGGGGAGTTCAAGATGTATAGTTCGTTCTGCTCGTCGCCCCGTCGGGAGCAGTCCTCATCGGTTTGCCTTTCGTACGCTCACCGTCTTTTGGCGCACGGTTGGGCGGCGTGACGAGCGACCGCACCGCTTTGGCCCAGCTTACCAAGAGCTGGTATCCCGCCATGCTCATGTTCAAAGGCAATATGCGGGCCCGACGGCGCCGCGCATGGGCCGGATATCTCTGGCTTATCCTCCCCGGTGCGGCCATCGCTGTTGCCTTCAGCCTGTTGCGCAAAGGTGCCCTGTTCGTCACCGGTCCGATAGCGCTGCCCTATCCCGTCTTCGCACTGTCGGGCGTCTTCTTGTGGCAGTGCTTTACCGACGGACTGGTCGGTCCGTTACAAAACCTCTCGCGCGAGCGGCATGTTTTGGCGGTGACGTCGACGCCGCATACTGCTGTGCTGATGGCGGGCCTGCTGGAGAATCTGTTTGCGCTTGCGGTGCGTATGGCGCTGTTGCTGGTTGTGTTGCTGGCATTCACGGTAGCGGCCAGTTCATATTGGTTGATGGTACCATTGATGGCGCTGTTGATGCTGATGTTGTTCGCCGTCAGCGCACAGCAGTTGCCGGAAGTTCCCGA
>CAZAWL010000254.1:0-3256 GCA_964488705.1 uncultured Sphingopyxis sp. | reverse complement strand
GTCGGGACATGCAGTTTGGGAAACGGCTTTTGCAGAAAATCGGTGGTTTCGATGACTTCATCCATTGCTGGCACATCGGTCGGCGATGTCCGGTACCAGTTGAACATCGCGGTGAGCGCACCGGGCTGGCTCCATTCGTCGAGATAGGCGGCGCGTTCGTCGGCGCTGACGTCGCTCGCCTGCAAATGCCGCATAAAGCTGTGTTCGAAATACCAGTCGAGGCCGTTTTCGGCGATGCGGCGTTCGAGATCGTCGCCGCGGAAGACGCGGATATATTGCGCGGCCCGACGCTGGTCCAAATCCTCGATAATCGTTTTCTGATAGATATAGGGGTGCGGCGCATTGGCGATGATGAGCCGCTCGACCCGTTCCGGCCGGGTAAGTGCCGCCGCCCAGCCTATGGCCCCGCCCCAGTCATGGGCGGCGAGGGTGAAGCAGTCGATGCCCAGCGCATCAGCCAGCGCAAAAACGTCCGCCACTAGCTTTGGCACCCTATAGTCGCTGACCGCGGGCGGTTTTGATGATCGCGCATAGCCGCGCTGGTCGGGCGCGATGCAGAAATACCGGTCGCTGAGAGCTGCAATCTGGTGCCGCCATGTGCGGTGCGATTCGGGAAAACCATGGAGGAAGATGATCGGCGGGTTGGCTGGGTCGCCAGCCGTCCAGACGTCGAGCGTCACGCCGGTGGAAAGCGGCAGGCGTTGCTGATCCATGGTCACGTATCACTCCGCGTCAATGGCACGTCGGGGATGGGAATATACTCCTCCTCGTCGCCCGGAACCTTGGGAAAACGGTCGGCGCGCCAGTCATCCTTCGCCTGATTGATGCGATCCCGGCTGGAGCTGACAAAGTTCCACCAGACATGGCGCGGGGTTTTGAACGCCTCGCCACCGAGCAGCATGACGCGGCAACCGCTCTGCGCCCGCAGCGTCATCGGCACCCCCGGCGCGAGAACATAAAGGCTGTGCGTGTCGAGCACCTGCCCGTCGAGGCTCGCGCTGCCCGTCGCCACCAGCACGCCGCGTTCGTCGGCCTCTGCGTCGATGGGCATGGTTGCACCGGCCTGCATCGCAATATCGGCATAGATGGTTTCGGCATGCTGGGTGGTGGGGGCAGTGCGGCCCCACAGGCTGCCCATGATCACCCGCGCGGTGACGCCATTGTCGTCGATCTGCGGCAGGTCGACGGCGGCGACATGTTCAAACGCCGGATCGATCTCTTCCTTGCCGTCCGGCAGCGCGAGCCATGTCTGCATGCCGCTGATTGGCGAACCGGTGGCGCGCTCCTCCGCCGGGGTGCGCTCCGAATGGACAATGCCCATACCCGCCGTCATCAGGTTGAGCGCGCCGGGACGGATCGTCGCATGGGTGCCGAGGCTGTCGCGATGGTCGATTGCCCCGTCGAACAGATAGGTGACGGTGGCGAGGTTGATGTGCGGGTGGGGGCGCACATCCATGCCCGCGCCGATGTCGAAATGTGCCGGGCCGAACTGGTCGACAAAGATGAACGGTCCGACCATCGTTCGCGCCCTGGACGGCAGGGTACGGCGAACCTCGAACATGCCGAGGTCGTGCGTGACGGGCGTGATGATGTGCATGCTCATTCTCCGCAACGCGTTGTGGCAAGCAACGCATCGGCAAATATTATGGCCAGATCCGGTGGATAAACATCCTCCGTCACGCCGCGCAGCTCGTCGATGGACCACCATGCGTGATGCCGCATGACGGCTTGTTCGGATGTCGTATGCCCCGACACGTCGATATTGTGGCCGCTGACCCGCACGGCGAAATATTTTTCGACGGCATGAACGGGTTCGCCGGCGAAGGTCGTGAAATCGGATTCCCGTTCAGCGATGACCGCGCCCGGATTGGCGACGATCCCCGTCTCCTCCCGCAGTTCGCGTCGCGCGGCGTCCGCAAAACTCTCCTCCGCATCCACTTCGCCACCGGCCGTTGCCCACAATGGCGGCCGGTCGGCGGGCGTAAAGCGGAACATCAACAGCCGGTTGTCGGGGTCGATGACCAAAATGCGTGCGGCCAAGCGGTTTCGTCGCTGGATGCTCATTCGCCCACCGCACGGGCCCTGATCGCCAAGGCATGGACCCGCGTTCCCGGAATGTCGCCCAGCGCGCGATTGACCATCCGCTGGCGCATTACCCGGTTGATGCCGGCAAAGGCGGCACTTTCCACCTCGACGGTAAAATGGCTCTCCCCCGAACCGTCATCGCCGCTATGGCCATGATGGCTGGCGCTATCGTTGATGACGGCTATCACCGCGCCGGGAAAAGCGGCGGCAAGCAGCGCCTCCATTTCGGCCTGTACCGGTCCTTTGCTGGTCATGTGACGGTTCCGTTCCTTGTCATCCGGCATTTTGATATTTTCGCTGCGCCCGGTCCTACCTATATGGCCAGCATGCGCATTGAAATGGTGAGAGGCAAGAGTGCGGACCATATCCGCATCGCACGCGCCGATGGCTCGGTGGCCGAGACGCGTTTTGCGCACAAGGGGCCATTTCCGCACGACGCGGTGCATTTTGTGGTGGAGCAACGGCTGGGCTTCGACCGGGGCTTTTGGGGTCTGGTTGCCGAGGGCCGCCACCCCGAGGAACTGGCCGAACTGGCCAAGGCGGCGGGTCACGCCAGCGCCAAGCGCGCGCAGCAGCCGGCACCGCACATCGTCGCACTGATACAGGCGGAGCGTATCGTCGAACTGTTCGAAGCAGACATGTGGAGCGGCGCTGCGCAGCCGCCCGATATGTTGCGAGCGACCATGGATGTCGCCTGTGCTGCGTCACTGGTACCCGCGCCGGATATGGACGACGCGATGATTGCCGCCATTCGCGGCGACCTCTCCGCCCTGGCGGCGCAGTGGGGTAGCGGCAGGCTGACCCTGAACTGGGGCGCATCGGCGTGAGCGGCGGCAGCCGTCCCCACAACCGGTTTCATGGCCGGGTCGAGCCGCGCGGCCAATGCGCGCATGCCGGTTGCGATGCCCCCGGCGAATATCGGGTGCCCGGCGCGCGCCGCCCCGGCTTCGACGGCCCGGGCCGGTACCGGTACATGTGCCTCGACCATGTCCGCGAGCATAATGCGCGCTACAATTATTTTGACGGCATGGATGCCGAGGCGATTTACGCTGCGCAGCGGCCGACCGCGGGGTGGGAGCGTGAAACCCGTGCCTTTGCCCATGTCGGTGCCGACGCGCCGCCCAAATGGTCCGATTTCAAGGACCCGATGGACGCGCTCGGCGCGCGCTTC
>CAZAWL010000253.1:0-3287 GCA_964488705.1 uncultured Sphingopyxis sp. | reverse complement strand
AACGACAGCCCCTTTGCAGGGCGCGAGGGCGACAAGGTGACGAGCCGCATGATCCGCGACCGGCTGTTCCGCGAAGCCGAAACCAACGTCGCCATCAAGGTGACCGAGAGTGCCGACAAGGACAGCTACGAAGTCGCCGGGCGCGGCGAGCTGCAGCTCGGCGTGCTCATCGAAACGATGCGGCGCGAAGGGTTCGAACTGGGTATCAGCCGTCCGCGCGTTCTGTTCCGCACCGATGACGCGGGCAACCGCACCGAACCCTATGAACAGGTCGTCATCGACGTGGATGACGAATTTTCGGGCACCGTCATCGAAAAGATGAATCTGCGCAAGGCGGAGCTGACCGATATGCGCCCGTCGGGTGGCGGCAAGACGCGCATCGTCTTTTCCGCGCCGTCACGCGGGCTCATCGGCTATCATGGCGAATTCCTGTCGGACACGCGCGGCACCGGCATCATGAATCGGCTGTTCGAGAAATATGGGCCGTACAAGGGCAGCATCGAGGGGCGCAGCGTCGGCGTGCTCATCTCCAACGGCACGGGTGAGGCGGTGGCCTATGCCCTGGGTCCGCTGGAAGAGCGCGGCGTGCTCATGGTCTTCCCCGGTGAGGCTCTCTATGAAGGGATGATCATCGGCGAAAATGCGAAGCCCGAAGACCTCGAAGTCAACCCGATGAAGTCGAAACAGCTGACCAATTTCCGCTCGACCGGCAAGGATGACGCCATCCGCCTGACGCCGCCGCGGCGGCTGACGCTGGAACAGGCGATTGCCTATATCAACGACGATGAAATGGTCGAAGTGACGCCCAAGAATATCCGCCTGCGCAAGGTCTGGCTCGACCCCAATGACCGCAAGCGCAACAAGCGGAAACTGGAAGCGGCGTAGGCCCAAAGTTCGGCGAAGTTCGGAGAGGTTCGGGAACAACATCTTCCGATTGTGTGTGCCCGCGCAGGCGTGGACCCGGAAAGCTGAGGCCAATCAAGCAGGGGCGCGTGGCTCGGCAATGTTCGCGGGGTCGGAGGCATGTTTTGAAACGTAACGGGACTTAGTACTCGCCTGTCCGCTGACTGAGCCGAGCAGCCCCCTTGTCACAGCACCATCTGTGTTTGCGTGACCAGCGCGACGTCGCGGCCGTCGGCGCGGCGGATATGCGTTTGCCACACCGACAGGCGCTTACCGATTTTGACCGGCGTGGTGACGGCGGACACCGTCTCCCCCTCCGGTGCGGGGCCGAGGAAGTTGGTCTTGCTCTCGACCGTCGTGGTGCCGCCCGCCCCGGCCGGCAGGGTGAGGAATGCCCCGACCGCGCCGAGTGCGTCGGCAAAGGCCATGATGGCGCCGCCGTGGAGGATGTGGCCGGTGGTGCACAGGTCCGGCCGCACGGCCAGCGTCCCCTCTATCCGTTCCGGTGTGGCGTTGGTGATGGTGACGCCCATCAGCCGGGCAAAGGGCATGGCGGCAGCGATATTGTCGGTCATCAATCGGGTCCTTTGCCAGATGTCTCGGTTTCTTTCCAAAGCGGTTGCGGCGCGCCGGGCGGCATAGCTCCGAGCTGTGCCACCGCCAGCAATTCGTCGACAAAGGCGGTGTCGCTGCGCCCGCGCAATACGCCCGCGCGGTGCAGCGCCAGGCCGCCATGTGCCAGCATCCACAGGCGCATCACCGCGCGGCGGTTGGCCGTCGCATCGCCAGTCGGGTCGCCGCACATACGGATTGTCAGGGCGATGAAGGCGTCGCCGGCGGCGCGCAATGCCGGGTGCCTGTCAAAACTGGCATAGCTTTGCCGCATCATCAGGTCGTAGAGATGCGGATGGGCCAGCGCAAAGCGGGCATAGCTGTCGACAAAGGCGGCGGGCGTCGCAGCATCGGCCATGGCGCCGCGCAGCCGGTCGAACCCCGCCGCCGCCACGGCCGCCTCCAGCCCCGTGCGGTCGCCAAAATGGGCGGCCACGGCGCGGTGCGCCACCCCGATACGGTCCGCCACGGCGCGCAGGGAGAAGCCGTCCGGCCCCTCTGCCAACAGCGCCAGCGCCGCTGCGACCGACGCCGCGCCGCAGTCGCCATGATGATAGGTGTCACGCGGCAATGCGTTTGACATTCCAGTCAACCGTCACACATGCCACTTCATCGCCCGCGCCGTCGCGGATCGACACCGTGACGGGAAATTGGCAGCGCCCGTCGGCTTCGATCATCGCCAGTATCCGGTCGGCCGGCGTGCCGACCTGTGCCACCGCGTCGAGCGCACCACGCGCAATCTTGCGATAGGCGATGTCGGCCTTTGCAGTGACAGGGCGGACGGTCATCAGCACCGGCGCGAGGGCACCGGCCATCGCCGCGCCTGATGCCGCCTCTGCCAGGGTGAACAGCGCGCCGGCATGGACCGATGCGATATGGTTGGTGCACTCGGCCCGTTCCGGCAGGCGGGCTGTGGCCCGGCCCGGTTCGATGGACACCAATTCGACCCCTACATGTCGGGCAAAGGGGACGCTCGCGTCAAGCTGGGCGCGGAGGGTTTCGAACATCGGCCATCCTTTCGTTTATCCACTGGATAAATGCCGATGCGGGTCCCTGTCAAGCCGGCCCGCGGCCGGTGCCCTGGTGGAGGGTGGGGCAAAAGGGGCTTGCGCTGATCGCGGTGTCGCGCCACCCATCAGCAGAGCCGGTCGCGGGCCATATCGCGAGCGGAAACAGCGGGGACCTATGCACTGGATGATCGAGCCGCTCAGGCGCTATGCGGATTTTTCGGGGCGCTCGCCGCGCATCGAATTTTGGATGTTCTTCCTGTTTCAGACTTTGGTCGTGCTGGCCATTTTTGCGCTCTATGGGCCATTGCTGTGGTGGATGCCCGGCGCTTCGGTCGATGCGCCTGATAGCCGACAGGTGCTGGCGGTGTTGGCACCAATTATCCTGTGGGTGATATTCGTCCTCGCCATGCTGGTGCCCAATGCTGCCGTCATCGTGCGCCGCTTCCATGATCAGGATATGCCGGGCGTGATCGGCGGCTTGCTCTATGTCGGCATGTGGCTGTTCACGATGATCGGCCCCGTCATCCTCGTCTTCATGTGCATCGACGGCAAACCGCACGCCAACCAATATGGCCCCGACCCCAAGGGGCGCGGCGTCGGCGACGTCTTTCAATGATTATCTGTCGGGGAGAATTGTCATGACCATCAACTGTCGGCCTATGCCGTTCGCCTGCTCGACCGCTTTGTGCGCGATTGGCAGATTGTCCCGCGCACGACCCCATGATGGTGGTTGGCGCAGGCCGCAAAATGTGACAGGGCGCG
>CAZAWL010000252.1:0-3341 GCA_964488705.1 uncultured Sphingopyxis sp. | reverse complement strand
GATGTGGGTCACATTGGGTGGCGGCCAGGCGAATGTTGGCGACGGCAGCTTTAGCATTGACGATTTGGGACTTTCGCTGGGTGGCGGGGCGCAGCCGACCCGGCTGGTGGTCGATGCGCTGCAGGGCGATTCGATGCCATCGGGCATAGCTGGACGTTTTGAAGGATTGTCGGCGTCATTGGCGTCGGTACCCTTGCTGCTGGGTAATAGCGCGGGCGACTGGCGTTGGGCAGACAGTGCGCTGACGATGACGGCATCGCTAACGGTCAGCGACCGTGCCACCGATGCGCGGTTCAACCCGCTGCTCAGCAACGACGCCACGTTGCGGTTCGCCGACGGAAGGATTGCCGTGCGCGGCACGCTGTTGGAACCGGCCAGCCGCGCGACCATAGCCAGCGTCGATATTACCCATCAGCTCGACGGGCAGCGGGGCGAGGCGCGGATCAACGTCGATGAGTTGCGCTTTCGGCCCAACGCGTTGCAGCCGGCCACATTGAGCCGTCTGGGTCTGGGTGTGATAGCCGACGCCAATGGCACGGTGCGCGGTACCGGGGTCGTGCGCTGGGCCGATGGCGACGTCACGAGCCAGGGGCAATTCAGCACCGACGAGCTTGATTTCGCAGCGGCATTCGGCCCCGTTCGCGGGCTACGCGGCACAATCAATTTTTCCGACCTTTTGGCGCTGGAATCGCCACCCAACCAGCAATTGCGGGTGGCCTCGATCAATCCCGGCATCGAGGTGACCGACGGCACGATCGCCTTGCAATTGTTGCCGGACAACAGGGTCCAGGTGGAATCGGGCGAGTGGCCATTTTCCGGTGGCCAGCTGCGTTTACGCCCGACTGTGCTCGATTTCGACGTTTCGCGTGCCCGCGCGCTCACATTCGATCTGGTCGGCGTGGATGCGGGTTTGTTCCTCGCGCGGTTCGAATTTGACAATATCAATGCGACCGGCGTGTTTGACGGCACGATACCGACCGTTTTCGACGCCAATGGCGGGCGGATCGTCGATGGCGCGCTGAGGGCGCGCGACGGCGGCAGCCTGTCCTACCTGGGTGAGCTGACATACCGCGACCTTGGCTATTTCGGTAACATCGCCTTTGGCGCGTTGCGGTCGATACGATATGACGACCTTGCGATACGTTTGAACGGCCAGATTGACGGCGACATGGTGACGGAGGTCGATTTTGCTGGACTGTCGCAGGGTGCGGATGTCGACAACAACATCCTGACACGGGCGATCCGCAGCCTGCCGGTGGTCTTTCGCATCCGCATGAACGCGCCATTCCGGAGCCTGCTGACGTCGGCGCGCGGCCTGTACGACCCCACTTTACTGATTGAACAGAATCTTCCCGCTCTGCTGCGGGCCCAACGGGAGCGCGAAGCCGCGCAAGCCGCAGAACGTGACAGAGGCGTTCAGCCTGGAGTAAGTGAGGATGAGCAATGAGGGGACAGGTAACATGACCGTGGCGCGTCGGCGGAGCGGATTTATGGGGTTGGGCAGGGCCGGGCTGATCGCTTTGCTGGTGCCCTTGGCGGGATGTGTGCAGGTTAACGCGCCGAACCGCCCCATAGAAATCGTTCTGACGATCAATATACGTCAGGAGGTTGTGTACCGGCTGGATCAGGACGCCAAGGAACTGATCGAACAGAATACGGAGATTTTTTGAGATGATGCAACGGATTGGCACTATCGCACTCGCTGCGGCGCTGACGCTTGGCGTTGCTGGCCCTGCCAGCGCCCAGCGTGACCCGGCGTATCAGGCAGCGCGGGCATCGGGCCAGGTGGGTGAAAAGCCCGACGGCTATCTCGGCTTTGTGACGACGCCGTCTCCGGCTCTGCGTGCGCTGATCGACGACCTTAATATCCGTCGCCGCAGCGTTTATACGGAACGCGCCGCGTCGGCTGGCTCGACTGTCGAGCAGATGGCATTCACCGCGGGCTGCAACCTGATCGCGCAAACGTCTGTTGGCGAAAAATATATGGCCCCCGATGGCAGCTGGCAAACGCGCACGAGCGCCCCTCCGGTTCGGGATTCGCGCTGCATCTGACCCCGCGCCTCCCTGCCAGCCCGTCATTGTGCAGCGCAACGGTTGACTTGCAACAGCCCCGTTTCTAAAGGGGCCCCGCCTTGTCGGTCGGGGCCCTTTTTCCGCCCGTATCCCCCCGGCACCGTTACGCAGCCGCCGCTCCTGCGGTCGGCAGCGCAAAGTTGCATTTATGGGGAGGTTGCGGGGACTTTGGGCCGATGACTGAGACAGGGGAAAACAGGCAAGTCGATGAAGACGCACGGCTGACCGATCTCGATTCGCGATTGGACAGGCTCGAAGCAGCAGAGGCGGCGCGAACCGGTCAGGGTAGCCAACAGGCCGATCCCAATTACCGGATGGGCAGCCGTGTGCTGGCGGACTTGATCGGCGGGATTGCAGGCGGCGCCCTGTTCGGGTGGCTGACGGATCGTCTGTTTGATACATGGCCCTGGGGCTTCATGATCTTCCTGTTTTTGGGGATTGTGGTCGCATTCAGGAATATTTTTCGCCTGGCGAGCGGCGTGCCGAAAGGTGCTTCATCGTCCAATGTAGACAAGACAGGATAGATTGACGGTGGCCGAGCCAGGCAAGATCGATCCCATGCACCAGTTTGAGGTGCAGCCCATTGCCCATATGTTCGACATTGGCGGCCATCCCGTCATGCTGACCAACAGTGCGTTGTGGATGCTGGCGACCGGCCTTGTGCTGTGGCTGTTCATGCTGGGCGGCATGAAGCGCGAATTGGTGCCGGGTCGCTGGCAGGCGGCGGTCGAAGGCTTCACCGGCTTTATTTCGTCGATGATGACTGCGAATATTGGTGCGGAGGGTCGCAAATATACGCCCTATGTCTTTAGCCTGTTCATGTTCATCCTGTTTTCCAACGTCATGGGCCTGTTGCCACTTGGCGTCGTTGGCATCCACCCCTTTACCGTGACGAGCCATCTGGCGGTTACCGGAATTCTGGCCTTTGCCAGCTTTGCCATCGTCCTGATCGTCGGTTTCTGGCGCCATGGTTTCCATTTTTTCAGCCTGTTTGTGCCGCATGGCACGCCATGGTGGCTGTTGTGGCTCATCCCGTTCATTGAACTGGTGTCGTTCATGGTCCGTCCGTTCAGCCTCGGCCTCCGGCTGTTCGTGGCGATGACTGCGGGCCACGTGCTGCTCAAAGTATTTGCGTCCTTCATCATCGATGCGGCTGCCGCTGGTCCCGGCTACGGGTTGCCCATTGGCACGGTCAGCTTGCTGTTCATGACGGGTTTCAGCGCACTGGAACTGTTGGTCGCTGGCATCCAGGCCTATGTATTCGCGCT
>CAZAWL010000251.1:0-3341 GCA_964488705.1 uncultured Sphingopyxis sp. | reverse complement strand
GGGCAGGGGGCCGAATTCGCTACGGAGTGCCGCGATCATCCAGCCCGACAGATAAAGGTAGCGCCCCTTGGTCGTGCCGAAATGCTTTTTGATGCTGACCATCTTTTGCTGCGCGATAAAGCCGTGCCAGCACCCCAGCGATTGGGTGTAATTGGCCGGATCCGCGTCATAAGCGGCCATGTCGGCGCGCATGATCTTTGCCGTGTAACGGGCAATGTCGAGACCGGAATGAAACCGGTTCTGTTGCCGCATGCGGGCGACCGATTCCGCGCTGATGCCGTCCCAGGTGCCGTCATAGTCGCGGATCAACCGTCCGGTGCGGGTAATGTCATCCTGGTAAGTCATGGTCGTCCTTCAAATGATCGATGGCACCGGGGAGTCGGTGCCTTTCCCGCTTCCTAGCCCAGGCGGGCGTCGATCGTGGCGAGTTTTGTCAAAAAATCCTGTCAATTTGGGCCAAAATGTCTAGTTGCGTTTGTAATTTAGAAAATATATTTACAAGCCATGGCGAAATCCCAGATTTTTGCGGGCTCGGCAGTGCGGCGGTTACGGCGGGCCAATGGCTTGACGCAGGCCGCGATGGCGGCCGCGCTCGACATTTCACCCAGCTACCTGAACCTCGTCGAACATGGGCAGCGCCCGCTGTCGGCTGCGTTGATGGTGCGGCTGGCCGAACGGTTCGGCTTTGATGTCGCGACGCTGGCACAGGATGACGCCACCGGCGGTGTCGCCGCCCTGCGACGACGATTTGCCGACCCGATCTTTGCCGATCTCGATATCCAGCCGCAGGATGTGGAGGACTGGCTGGCCAGCGCGCCGGTCATGGCTACCGCCTTTGCCCGGCTGTTCGACGCCGGCGGCGCGCGCGGCGGTGGTGACGGCAGTGATGGCGAGGCCGAGGCCGTACGGCTGGTGCGGATGGAGATAGAGCGTTGGTCGAACCATTTCGCCGACCTCGATGCCAAGGCCGAGGCGCTGTCCGACGAACTGCGGCTGGCCAATGCCGACCTGTTCGGCGCGATTGTCGACCGGCTGCGCGCGCGCCACCAGATCGCGATACGGATTTTGCCGGTCGCGATCATGCCCGACCGGTTGCGGCGGCTCGACCTGCATGCGCGGCAGTTGCAATTGTCCGAATTGCTGGGCGCGGCGTCGCGCACCTTTCAGGCCGCGGTTTTGCTGGGTCAGCTCGAGCTGCGCGCGGACATGGAGGCGCTGGTAGCCGGCGCAGCCTTTACCGACCGCGCCGCACTGCGCCTGTTCCGGCGGCATCTGGCGCATTATTTCGCGGCGGCATTAATCATGCCCTATGGCCGGATGCTGCGCGCGTGCGAGGAAAGCGGTTATGACCTGCCGCTGCTCGAGCGGCGCTTTGGCGTGGGCTTTGAACAGCTCGCCCACCGGCTGACGACGATGCAGCGGGTCGGTGCCCGCGGCTTGCCCTTTTTCATGCTGCGCTGTGACCGGGCGGGGCAGGTGTCGAAACGCTATGCCGGGGCGAGCGCATCGCCGCTGGTCGACGGTGCGATCCGTTGTGCGCAGTGGCGCGTACACGAAGCGGTGGCCCGGCCGGCGACGCTGATCCGTGATCTGGTCGAGCTGGAGGATGGCAGCCAGTGGCTGACCCTCGCGCGCAGCGTCGAATCACCGGCGCGCGATGCCCGTGGACGGTCTGCCACATTCGTCATCGTGCTGGGTCTGGAGCACCGGCTGAGCGGTCCGATGAGCGCGGCTGCCATGGTTCCCGATAATCGCGATGCGCCGACCGCGATCGGACTGGGGTGCAGCCGCTGTAACCGCGCCGATTGCATCCAGCGCGCCCAACCGCCGCATGGCCAGTTGCTGACGATCAACGAGCGCGAACGCGGCGTGTCAGCATTCGGATTTTGACCATTTTGCCCTGTCGGACGGCTTGACGATCCGGGTGTAAAATTAACCGACAGATAAGGCGTTCATGCTATGCGTTCCGGCTCCAGCTCATCGTGGCTGGCTGCCGCCCGGGAATGCCGATCGCCTCATGGTCCGTTTGTTCAAACATTATTTTTCGCGCGCGGTGGTGGCGCTGGCGATTTTCGACGCCATCATGCTGATGGTCGCGGCGGAACTGGCCTGGGTGCTGCGCGCCTGGCAGATCGGCATGGCCGTCGAACCGATGAGTGTGCGCTGGCCACAGATGGTCAGCTTTGCCGCGGTCGTCCAGCTGGGCATGGCGGCGGTCGGCATATACGGGTTGCAGGCGTTGCAGTCGCTGCGCTTTACCCTGCTCAGGCTGTTGGCGGCGGTGTCGCTGGCAGTGCTGTTGCTGGCGGCACTTTATTTCCTGTTCCCCGGCGTGGCACTGTGGCGATCCAACCTCGCTTTTGCGATGCCGCTCGCCATCATCCTGCCGATGCTGGTGCGCGGCGTCATGCTGACCCAGCTTGACACGCGGGCGTTCCAGCGCCGCATCATCGTGCTCGGCGCAGGCGACCGTGCGGCCAGGATTGGGGCATTGGCCGCTCAAAAGGGCAGCGGCTTTACCGTCGTCGCCTATGTCGGGATGACCGACCGCGAACCGGTCGTTGACGAAACGATCCACCGCACCGACATCAGCAACCTCGCCGACTATGTCGTGCGCCTCGACGCCAGCGAGGTGGTGCTGGCGCTGGAGGAACGGCGCAACGCGCTGCCGCTGGCGGACTTGCTCCGCGTCAAAACGACCGGGGTGTTCGTCAACGAAATTTCGAGCTTTATCGAACGCGAAACAGGGCGTGTCGACCTCGCCACCGTCAACCCCAGCTGGTTCATATTTTCCGACGGCTTCACGGCCGGCCAACGGCTGTCCAAAATCGCCAAGCGGTTGTTCGATGTCGCGGCCAGCATCGCGGTGCTGGTCATCACGTCGCCGGTCCTGTTGATCGGCGCCCTTGCCGTCAAGCTGAGCAGTCCCGGCCCGGTCTTTTACCGGCAGACGCGCGTCGGGCTTTATGGCGAACCCTATAGCATCATCAAATTGCGGTCGATGCGAAGCGACGCAGAGGCGGGTGGCAAGGCGGTGTGGGCGGCAGAAAATGACCCGCGCATAACCCGTGTCGGGCGCTGGCTGCGCCAGACCCGCGTCGACGAGATTCCGCAGGCGTGGAACGTGCTCAAGGGGGAAATGAGCTTTGTCGGCCCCCGGCCCGAGCGCCCCGAATTTGTCGAAGAGCTGGAACAGCAGATCCGCTATTATGCCGAACGGCACATGGTAAAACCGGGGCTGACCGGCTGGGCACAGGTCAATTACCCCTATGGCGCGTCGATAGAGGATGCGCGCACAAAGCTCGAATATGATCTGTACTACGTCAAAAATTACACGCCAT
>CAZAWL010000250.1:0-3347 GCA_964488705.1 uncultured Sphingopyxis sp. | reverse complement strand
CGCCCATATTGTGGGACGGGGCCGGCAGCGACATTGTCGCGGCGGATAATGTTGCCGCGCTGTCGCTGGGGGTGCCCGACCTGTCGCAGCCGCGCGAGGCCGCGATGCCCATGCCGGTCGACCTTAACCGTGACGCAGCCTGGCCGCGCCTGCCTGCGATTGTGATGCCCGCTGCGATGGAGGCGGCCGCTGCCGCGCCATGACGAGAGCCGCGATCGGGATGGCTGCGCTGTGCCTGGCAGCCGCTGCAATCAGCAGTACGGCGTCGGGCGCGGATGCCGACCGTGGTGCGCGCACCATGGGGGTCAACGCTGCGCTCGTGCTGGCTGATCGCCCCCCGGCGTTATTGTCCGAATTCGGTTTCTTTGATCCTGCCACTGGCCGACCGACGAGCGGGTTGATCGGTTACGACCTGCAATCGCCCTTATTCTCCGACTTTGCGGTTAAGGATCGGCTGATCTTCGTCCCCCCGGGCGCGCAGATGCAGGTCGACGACGGCGGGCGCATCGTCTTTCCGGTCGGGTCGGCGATCATCAAAACCTTCAGCTTTACCAGACCCGACGGTACGCGGCGTGTCGTTGAAACGCGCCTGTTGCTGCATCAGGCAGGCGGATGGGTGGCCTTGCCCTATATCTGGCGGGATGACGGCAGCGATGCCGACCTCCGTCTGGCCGGTGGGCGCATCGCGATGACCGCGCAGGTCGGCACGCGCACACTCAGCTTTAGCTATGCGGTACCCAATCGCAATCAGTGCCGCACCTGCCACCAGCGCAGCGAGGCATTGGTGCCGATTGGCCCGCGCCTGCGCAATATAAAGGATATGTGGGGCGGCGATGGCGGCCCTTACTTTGCCGGCACGGTTCCGCCGGGCTCGCTGAACATGGTGATGCCGCGGTGGGACAGCGCGGCAGTCGCGCTCGACCAGCGCGCGCGCGCCTATCTCGACATCAATTGCGCGCATTGTCACAACCCCGCTGGCAGCGCATCAAACAGCGGCCTGTTCCTCGAATATGAACGGCCGATGGGTATGGTGACGGGCCTGTGGAAACGCCCGGTAGCGGCGGGGCGGGGCAGCGGCGGGCTCGATTTTGCGATTGAGCCGGGCCGTCCCGACCGTTCCTTCATGCTGTATCGCATGCACAGCACCGACCCGGGTATCGCCATGCCTGAACTGGGCCGGGGTCTGGTACATGATGAAGGTGTGGCGTTGATCGAACAATGGATTGCGGCGATGCCTGCGGGCACGCCCCCTGTGGCAGGACAATGATGAGCGACCCGATTTTACATGATTATTTCCGCTCCTCGGCCAGTTACCGGGTGCGCATCGCGCTCAACCTCAAGGGTGTCGACTACCGCGCCGTGCCGACCAGTCTGCTGGTCGGGGACCAGCGTAGCGAAGCCTATCTGGCGCTCAACCCGCAGGGCTTTGTCCCCGCGCTGGAGGTCGACGGGTTGGTGCTGACGCAGAGCTTTGCCATCATCGACTGGCTCGACCGCAGTTTCCCCGACACGCCATTGATCCCTGAAGAGCCGGTGGCGCGGGCCGCAGCGCTGGCCATGGCGATGGTGGTCGCCTGCGACATCCATCCGCTCAACAATTTGCGCGTGCTCAAATATCTGACCAGCGACCTTGGCCTGCGAGAGGAGATTCGCGATCGCTGGTACCGCCACTGGGTAGCGGAGGGCTTTCTGGCGCTGGAGGCTATGGCGTCCGGTTCCGGGCCGTTTCTGGGCGGTGAGGCACCCAATATCGCGGACGTATTCCTGGTCCCGCAAATGGCGAATGCGCGCCGCTTTCATGTGCCGCTCGATCCGTTTCCAACGCTGGTCGCCTGTGACGCCAACGCCTGTGCGCTCGAAGCCTTCGCCGCAGCAGCCCCCGAACGCGTAAAGCCCGCTGACTGAGCAATGGCGATGCCCCTCGATCTTGAAAATTTCATGCCCTACCGGCTGTCGATCGCATCCAATGCCGTGTCCGACCGCATCGCCGCGCAATATCAGACGCGATTTGGCCTCAAAATCCCCGAATGGCGGTTGATGGCGGTGCTGGGGCAAGGACAGGCGCTGAACCAGAGCGCATTGGTGGCAGCGACGCGGATGGACAAGGTCACCGTCAGCCGCGCCGCCGCGGCACTCGCCCGTCGCAACCTCGTATCGCGCGCGGCCAGCGCCAGCGATGGGCGCTCGCACCTGCTGGCGCTGACCGACGATGGCCGCACATTATACGAAGAAATTTCGGCAACGGCGTTGGTGATGGAACAGGCGTTGCTCGCCTGTCTGACACTCGATGAACGCAACGCGTTGACGTCGATTCTGGGGCGGTTGCGCGATGCCGCCGACCGGTTGCGCTGACTTGCCGGGTTGCACCGCCGCCACCAATGGGTTAGATAGTTTCAATTGAAACTAAAAAGCAGGAAGATCATCGATGCCGGACCTTTATGACAATCCGCTGGGTCTCGACGGCTTTGAATTTGTCGAATTCACGGCGCCGGAAAAGGGCGTGCTCGAACCCGTCTTTGCTACCATGGGCTTTACCCACATCGCGTCGCACCGGTCAAAGGATGTGCACCTGTGGCGGCAGGGTGAAATCAACCTGATCGCCAATTATGAACCGCGCAGCCCGGCGGCCTATTTTGCGGCGGAACATGGGCCCTCGGCCTGTGGCATGGCGTTTCGGGTAAAGGACGCCGCCGCCGCTTATGCCGAAGCGATCGCGCGAGGGGCGGAGCCGGTTGAGAGCAAGACCGGCGTGATGGAACTGCGCATCCCCGCGATAAAGGGGATCGGCGGTGCCTTCATCTACCTCGTCGACCGCTATGCGACGCTGGAAAACTCCGATGCGCTGTCCATCTATGATATCGACTTCGTCTATCTGCCCGGTGTTGATCGCTACCCCGTCGGTGCCGGTTTCCAGAAAATCGACCACCTGACCCACAATGTCTATGGCGGTCGCATGGCGCACTGGGCCGCCTGGTATGAGCGGATCTTCAATTTCCGGGAGATACGCTATTTCGACATCAAGGGGGAATATACCGGCCTCACATCAAAGGCGATGACCGCGCCAGATGGCAAGATCCGCATCCCGCTCAATGAAGAAGGCAAGGCGGGCGGCGGCCAGATAGAGGAATATCTGCGGGCCTATAATGGCGAGGGGATTCAACATATCGCCCTCATCTGTGACGACCTCGTCACTTGCTGGGACAACCTGCAGAAACTGGGCGTCCCCTTTATGACCGCGCCGCCCGAAACCTATTACAAGATGCTCGACGAACGGCTGCCCGGCCACGGCGAGCCTGCCGATGAACTCGCCCAACGCGGCGAAGGAACTGGAGCGCGCCGTGAAGATC